>JADMIH010000300.1 GCA_015478675.1 Chloroflexota bacterium
GCCCTGTTATACACCTCTGGACCTATTGACAACCACCCTTTAGTCTGGTATTATACTAACAGAACCCCTCCCAGGGGGGTGGGGTGAGGAGAAAACAATGAGAACAGAGACAAGCAAACAGGAAGCGCTCAGGCGGCTGGCCTATATTGAAGGACACCTGAAGGCTATTCGCCGGATGGTTGAAGAGGATGAGTACTGTGTTGATGTGCTCAAGCAGACTTATGCTGTGCAGAGGGCTATTGATAAGTTCGAAGGAGTCCTACTGGAGGGTCATCTGCAGGCCTGTGTGCTCGATGGTATAAAGGAAGGTCGAGAGAACGAGGTAATAGGCGAACTCGCTGAGCTATTCCAGATTTCGCAGCGTTGAACATGTACACTATAGATTTAACAAATGGTATGCAAAAGTGAATTTTTCACACCTGGGGAGATTAATTTAAATGGCTGTTGAGCAATTGAGCGGTGCCTCGCCCGCTGAGGCGGTTCTGCCCATAGAGGGTATGACCTGCGCCTCCTGCGTGAGGCGGATCGAGAAGTCTCTGGATAAGGTGCCGGGTGTACAAAGCGCCCTGGTGAATCTTGCCACAGAGAAGGCCACAGTGCGCTTCGACCCATCTTCAGTCGGCCTTGCCGATCTGCGCCAGGCTGTGAAGAAAGCGGGCTACGCGGTGAGGGGTGAGGGCGAAGTAGTATCGCCTCCGGTGCCGCGCGTTGCGGCAAGTGGCGCTACACCAGTTATACAGAACCAGGGAGCGGCCGTGACCGCACCCAACAGTGCTACGCCTGCTCCAGCATCTAACGGAGCAGAGGCTAATTTGCCTCCGGCAGGCTCTGGCGTAACTGCAACGCCGCTTACCTCTGTCGCCCTCCCGACGACACCTTCTACTGTTATGCCACAGGCGTCTACCCCTGCCACTAACTCGCCGGCGCCCACCTGGGATAGCGTGCTGCTGCCCGACGGGTCCGCTTCGGGACCGAAGATGTCGCCTTCCTCTCAAGCCGCAGTTCCACCACATATACTGAGCGCGTCACAGCCTGCGCGGGCGCAGCCAGAAACAGAGGCGCAGGGTCCTGTAGACGAAGATGCCGAGCGCCGAAGGCTCGAACTGGTGACTGTGCGGCGCAAGTTCGTCGTCAGCATCATCGCAGGGTTGCTAATCATGGCAGGCATGTTGGTGCCACTCCAGTGGCCCGCGCTCCGCACCCTTCTGTCTATCCAGTGGCTTCCGAACCTCGATACTCGCTTCCTACTGATGTTCTTGCTCGCAACTCCTATACAATTCTGGGCAGGCAAGCAGTTCTACAAGGGCGCCTGGATGGCCGCTCGCCACCTCTCCACCAACATGAACACTCTCATCGCGGTGGGGACGTCCGCGGCTTACCTGTACAGCGTCTTTGTCACCTTCTTCCCCGACGTCGTGCGGAATCTAAGTCTGCCTCCCGATGTCTACTATGACACTTCTACCATAATTATCGGCCTCATCCTTATGGGCCGGTACCTTGAGGCGCAGGCTCGCGGTCAAACGAGCGAGGCGATCAAGAAATTGATGGGCCTGGCCCCCCGTACCGCCCGCGTGATACGCGACAATCAGGAGCTCGACCTACCGGTAGAACTCGTGGAGGTAGGGGATGTGGTGCGGGTGCGCCCCGGCGATAAAGTCCCCGTTGACGGAGTGGTCATTGAAGGAAGCTCGGTTGTTGACGAGTCGATGTTGACGGGTGAAAGCCTGCCCGTTGACAAGGAGGCTGGCAGCCAGGCTATAGGCGCTACTCTCAACAAAACAGGCTCTTTCCTAATGCGTGCCACCCGAGTGGGGCGCGACACTGCTCTTGCTCAAATAGTTAAGCTAGTGGAGGACGCACAAGGCTCTAAGGCTCCTATTCAACGATTGGCGGACCAGATTGCCTCCTACTTCGTCCCTGTCGTGCTCACTCTGGCGGCTCTCAGCTTTGCTGCCTGGTACTTCTTCGGCCCGGAGCCACGCTTTACCTTTGCTTTTATTACAATGATTTCGGTGCTCATCATTGCATGCCCTTGCGCTCTCGGCCTTGCCACGCCCACAGCTATCATGGTGGGCACGGGCAAAGGCGCGGAGTATGGCGTTCTGATCAGAGGTGGAGAGGCCCTTGAAGGGGCCTACAAGGTGAACGCCATCGTGCTGGACAAGACCGGCACCCTGACGCGCGGCAAACCCGCTGTTACCGACATGCTGGTGGCCCCGGACTTTGACGGGCATGACCTGCTCCGGTGGGTGGCAAGTGCTGAGCAAGGCTCAGAGCACCCGCTCGGTGAGGCAATTGTGAATAAAGCGGCAGAGGCCCGGCTCAATCTGTCCACTGCTACCGGCTTTCAGGCTGTAGCGGGGCATGGCATCACGGCTACCGTCGAGAACCATAATCTGCTAGTGGGAAATGGCC
Organism: Chloroflexota bacterium; assembly: GCA_015478675.1. The sequence continues at coordinate 2,416 of JADMIH010000300.1, forward strand.
TCCTTCTCTCTCAGCATGGCATAAATCTAAACGGCCTCGGTGATAAGGCCGCTACGTACGCCGCCTCTGGTAAGACGCCTATGTATGTGGCGGTTGACGGCAAGCCCGCGGGCCTCTTGATGGTGGCCGACACGCTAAAGCCCGAGAGCGCAGAAGCTGTGCGCGAGTTGCAGGCCCTGGGGCTTGAGGTATGGATGCTCACCGGCGACAACGAGGCGACGGCGCGAGCCGTAGCTGCTCAAGTCGGCATCACCAACATCATGGCTGAGGTGCTCCCCCATCAGAAGGCAGAAAAGGTCAAGGAACTGCAATCACAAGGCAAGGTAGTGGCCATGGTCGGGGACGGTATCAACGACGCGCCCGCCCTTGTACAGGCCGATCTTGGTATCGCTATAGGCACGGGAGCCGACGTGGCAATGGAAGCGTCGGACATCACGCTGG
>JADMIH010000039.1 GCA_015478675.1 Chloroflexota bacterium
TATCAATGCTTTTGCCATACCTAACTTTACCAAATTACTTGGGTTTTGTTAGGCGCTCTTAGCAGCCGCGCCGTCTCGGGCCGTAAAAGCTGCATTACGGCGCATGCGCTTACCCTAGCTGCTGCGGGCGCTTTGCGAAGAATGGGGGGTGGACGTGCAGGGTGTAGTTGGCTTTGGTTTCTAGGTAGGCGATTATAGTAAGGCCCAGCCAGAGCATGCCGACCAGATAAGCGCCGCCTACGTCCGAAGGCCAATGCTGGCCCATGTAGATGCGGGAAGGTCCCACGAGCAGGATTATTCCCGCCAGGAATGTGAGCAGGGCGGTGCGGAACCAGCGCTGTTTCAATTGTGTGAAGCCAAGATAAAAGAGGAAGCCGTAGAAAGTTACATAATGTACGACGTGGCCTGAAGGGAAACTGGCCTCTTTCAGGTCGCTGACAACGCGCACAAGGTCTCGCGTAGGGCGCGGGCGCTGCACAGGGGTCTTGATTAGCCCGGTCAGGACGTCGCCGCTCCACGTCGAGAGAGTGAAGGCGCTCTCCATGCGGAACCCTGCTGCCCACATGAGGGTGACGACGGAGGCACGAGTGCCTACGCTGATCCAGCGCCAACCGAGGTCGCTGACAGCCTGCATGAGGGCGTCATAAAGCTTCGAGTTGGGCTTCTGCAAAAGGCGGGTTATTCCTATGTCTGCCGGGAAGTAGCGATAACGCCTCGCCAGCACCGCCAGCACACCTGCCGCCCCTACCATAGTGCCATATACGATCAGGAAACGCTTACCACGATAGATAGCTTTACGCGGCGCGACGGTGATCTTCTGCGCTTGCTGCTGGACAGCCGCAGTCACTTGTTGGGTAGCCTGCTTGGCCGTGCTGACCGCTGCCTGTGTAGCTTGCACCGTAGCTTCTACTACAGGCGCTTTGGGTGCGGCTGATCCTGCTGATCCCGCTGATCCCGCTGCGCCGGAGGGAGCCGCCACTTCTGCGGTAGGCGGCTGGGACGTCACGGCGGCAGAAATGGGTGCGGAGAGTGGGCCTACAGCCTTAGAATGAACGTCCTGCATCTGTGGAGTTGCATACAAAGGTTCTGTAATCGCGGCGTAGGCATTCTCGGAGCTGTATAAAGGCTCCGGCTCGCCTATTCGATCTCCTGTCAACTCGCCTGTTATCTGAGCGTCTTCCTCGCTCCCCGGTGGGGAGAAAGGCTCGACGGAAAGTGATGCAAGGAAGGCATCGAGGTCAGGCGAAGGAAGCTCCTCGTTGGAGTGAGAGCGTTCCTTTGGGTCGTTGGTGGGCATATAGATCACCTGGGCTACTGTATAAAAGAAGTAGGTTGCCTGCTTTCAAGTGCAATAATTATGCCAGCGAACAAGAACCAAGCCGAAGGGAAGAACAATCATCAGAGGTTGCGGCCGGTCGCGTTTTGGCGTTGGAACCTTCACCCTCCTCAACCATTTGCTTGAACCTTTATCTGTGGCACGCTAATTGCTCTTTTAGCGGCGACCGGCAGTGCCGGCGGTAGGAAACAAAAGCTAACATATATTTTACTCACAAAAGGGGGTAACACAATGACTAGCTGGACTCGTGGCAAGGAAAATGAGGAAGCTGGCGAGCAAGAGATGAACAGCCCCAACGTAGGCGATAAGATTGCAGGGGCGGGTCGCAAGGTAGCCGGCGAGGCCGAGCAGGGCGCTAATAACCTCGGAGACACAATATCGGGGAAGCAGCAGGACCTCGAAGGTCACGACCGCAACGCAGGTGCTGAAGCCGGCGAATGGGTGGAGCATCGCGGCAAGGACATCAAGGACTCTACGACGTAAATTAGCTCAGGCTCCAGAGTGGAGTCTTACTCATCTTAGCCTCTCCCCATATGGGGAGAGGCTTTTGTTTTAGGAGGGGTTAGCGACCTTGCCCGTAGTTGGGGGCTTCCTTTGTAATGGTGACGTCATGTGGGTGGCTCTCGCGGAGGCCTGCGCCTGAGATGCGTATAAAGCGTGCGTTCTCTTGCAGAGTAGCTATATCAGCGGAGCCGAGATAGCCCATGCCGCTCCTGAGGCCACCCACCAGCTGGTACAGCAGGGTGGCGAGAGGCCCTTTGTACTGTACTCTTGCCTCGATTCCTTCCGGTACGAGCTTGTTCAGGCTTTCAACTTCGTGCTGGCCGTAGCGGTCTTTGCTGAAAGAGCGCTGCTTCATCGCGCCGAGAGAACCCATGCCGCGATACTCTTTGAAACGCTCTCCCTGGTAGAGAATAATCTCGCCCGGGCTTTCGTCTACACCCGCCAGCAGACCGCCTAGCATGACGGTATCTGCCCCTGCCGCGATTGCTTTGGCTATGTCGCCGCTGTACTGTATGCCACCATCGGCGATTACCGGCACGCCGAGTGGCTTGCAAACTTTGTAGCACTCCCACACGGCGGTTATCTGAGGCATACCCGCACCTGACACCACGCGGGTGGTGCATATGGAGCCTGGCCCCATGCCGACTTTTATAGCGTCGGCCCCGGCATCAATAAGCGCGCGCGCCCCGTCGGCTGTGGCTACATTGCCTGCCACAACGGGTATGCTATAGCGCGCTTTGACCCGGCCTACTGTGCTGAGGACGCCTCGCGTGTGGCCGTGCGCTGTATCCACGACAATCGCGTCAACGCCTGCTTCAATCAGGGCAGCAGCACGTTCTTCCGCGTCGGGACCCACACCGAGGGCCGCGGCCACTCGCAAGCGCCCTTTATCATCTTTGGTGGCGTTGGGATATTGGGTCTTCTTCTGGATGTCCTTGACAGTGATAAGCCCTTTAAGTATGCCATTCTGGTCCACTACCGGGAGTTTTTCAATCTTGTGGCGGCGAAGGATAGTCTGGGCTTCCTCAAGGGTGGTGCCGAGGGGCGCGGTAATGAGGGGTGCGCGGGTCATAAAGGTGGAGATAGGCTTGTCATAGTCGTCTGTGTCAGCGAAGCGTATGTCGCGGTTGGTCAGAATGCCGACAAGCTGCTCGCCTTGCGTAATAGGCACACCTGAGATATGGTAGTGCGACATGAGGTCTATGGCGCCACGCAATGGAGCGTCGGGGCCAAGAGTGATAGGCTCGACTATCATGCCAGCCTCAGAACGCTTGACCTTATCTACTTCTCGCGCCTGGTCCTGGATCGGCATACTACGGTGAACCACCCCGATGCCCCCTTCGCGGGCCATAGCTATTGCCATGCGCCCCTCCGTCACAGTGTCCATAGCCGCTGAAACAATGGGCACATTGAGAGCTATAGTGGGAGTGAAATATGTAGATGTAGAGATATAGTGGGGCGTGGGCAAGACCTCCGAGTACGATGGCACCAATAGCACATCATCGAAGGTCAGCCCTTCCAGGCCGAATTTGGCCTCATCAGCCATTACAGACTCATCGTTATGTGAAGAAGAGTTGGTGGCCTTACGGCTTCCATTGGGAGCGGTTAGAGAATCTATGTTGCCTATCACTGTGTGCTGCATTACATATTCCTTTCAGGCGAGTAGAACTACTTTGCTTTTCTATCTATTCCTTAACTGATGATTATACACTCTGCCGAGGGCTTTTGCACGGACGAGTAAAGTGTGAACTGGTCAGAGTTAGAGTGGACAATCTTCCTGGGGCACCTGTGCGGGTGTTGCGCCCTTACCCCATGCTCCTTTCCCACACGTGGGAGAACAACTGTATCCCCTGTGCACTCAGCATGACTAAAGCCCCCTCTCCCCTTGTGGGAGAGGGGCATGGGGTGAGGGTGGGTGAGGGGTGTCCCCTCTCTCCTCTATTCTGAACCTTCGTAATGCTCATCTCCTTTGACAGCGAGCCGTAATTCGGGTAACTTATATTAGTACCGGGTGTAAGAATCGGGTGCTGTCGGGCGTCTATATAGCAGTGACAGAGACAGAGACAGCGACGGCATAATAGACCTACCGCCCGGATTGGAGCTATTTTGGGCGGCGAGAGGAAAAATAGGGTGACCAGCATCCCGTTAGGTGCAGCAGCCTGGGCCGGTAAAAGCATCAAGGCCCGGCCTCAATTCTCTCAGCCCGCCCAATCCGTCGAGATCGCCCAGATCACCCAGCCGGAAGATGAGCTTGCGGCTATTACTCGGGAAGCAAGGCTCGGCTCCGAAGCAGCCTTCAGCGCGCTTTTCGAGCGCTTCCAAACTCCTATGGTCAACTACATCTATCGCCTGGTTGGTGATTGGGAAGCCGCCAACGACCTCTCCCAGGATACATTCCTCAAAGCTTACAATGCCTTGCCGCGCACCGATGAGAGCCTGCAGATCTCTCCCTGGCTCTACCGCATCGCCACCAATACCGCTCTTGACTCACTGAGGAGGCGCAAGCGCATCACCTGGGTGCCGTTCAAGGCAGAGATGGAACCTACCGCGCCGCACTCCGACCCGGCTCCGCGCCAGGCCGACAATGATGCTATCCAGAGTGCGCTCGCCCAGGTGCCTGCCGACCAGCGTACCTGTTTGGTGCTCAATATGTACCAGGGCTTGTCGTACAAAGAGATCGCGGAGACGCTCGGTGTATCTGTCAACCTTGTGGCAGTCAGGATATACAGGGGGCGCGAAAAGTTCGTAGAGGCGTACAAGAAGGCCAACCCTGTTGAATGAGACCGGGCCGGCGATAAGCCGTTCAGGTTGCCTCCGGCCCCCGGTTCGTAGTCATAGGAGTTCGAGGTAAAATTATGCAGCGAAATAGCTGCGAAGCGCTTCAACTACTCGTATCGAAATACGCGGACGGCGAGGTCAGCGCAGGCGAGCGTGCTATTGTTGACCAGCACGTTGCCGGTTGCACAGCTTGTGCTTGCAAGCTGACCGAATATATGGAAGTCGCGGCTATATTCTCCGAAGCTCCGATCAGGCCCGCCGAGCCTCAGGTGCGAGCAGGGTTGTACCGCGCTATCGCCAGGCAAAAAGAAGAAGAGCATCGAGCCGCTCATCGGCAGCCCGCCGAAAGTAGCTGGCGGCTGCCTGATCCTCTATCAGGGCGCGCAACAGCAGGCAAGAAGTTCTCTCTTCCAGGCACATTGGTGAAGACCGCAACCCCTTTCGCTGCCGCCACAGTGGCCTTATTCTCGTTCCTGTGGCTTGTCACTATAGGCGTAAAGCCCCCATCTGACACTCAGAACAAGCAACCTGCCGATGTACAAGCGCTTCCCATCTTTGTGCCCACCCTTCCACCCCAGGTAGTGAGCAATAGCTCCACAGGGAGCAACATACCAGCCGTCGAGACGAGCGTATCCAGAATAGCAGGCCTGGCAAGCCCAGCTGTGGAGGCTTCGGCAAGCGCCGTTGTGCGTAGCGGCCCTGACAGAGGCGTTGATTTGTCGCAGCCTACGCCTGTTATGGAAAATAATGGCGCCGTAAAGTTTTCCGATTGGCACCTTTTGCGCGACGCCACCTATGGATACTCAGCATCGTACCCGCCTAATTGGTGGAGCTATGCGCAGGGCCAGACGCGCTACTTCTACCCCTGGACCCCCGGCGGCAGTCAGAACGCTCCTTACTGGATAGAGTTGTCGGTCGCGCCAAATAGCCAGCGTTTGACTGTCATGAGCGCTAAATCAATTGCCTTCAAAAGCGCAAGCGACATTGAACCCGGCTTCCAGGGAGAAGCGACCTGGCTCCGCCGTAGTTCAGCCGACGTCCGCTATGTTTACGATGAGTTGTATGGCTTCGACCCTGATTATGTTTATACGCTGCGCCTCGCAGTGAGCGCTGAAACCAGGTCGGGCAATTTCAAGTCCCGTTGGGAGAGCGCCGAAGGCATTTTCTCCCGGATGAGCGGTAAAATGCTCTTTGGGCCTGCCACCCTGAATAACTCTTCAGCCTACGGTCGCTTTCTTTTCCTCAATGGTGCCAATCTCGCTTCTGTCAACATATCGGGCGCAAGCCCCCAGCCTGAGCTTATAACCCGCGGTTACGGAGTGCGCTCCTTTGCCCTCTCTCCAGACCTGGGCACGGTTGCTTTCGCCTCCACAGCCACCCCTACAGGCGGCGCAAACGATAGCGCACTGTGGGCTAGCGACATATATCTAGCCAGGATATCCGACCAGCCATCCGGCGCAAGACTCCTGTGGTCGGCTGACGAAGTACAAGAGGTCGCCTGGTACAGCGACCGCACACTGCTGGCTATCGCCAAGGGCGAGTCGGGTTTCGGCATCTACCGCCTCGATACAGGCTCGATGACGAGCGACAATCCAATCCCAGCTAGCGCGCAGTCCATCGTAAGCCTTGCCGGAATGAGCGGGGTGAAGAGTCTTGCCGTTTCTCCAGATCGCCAGTTCATCACCTTCATAGCCTCAGCAGGCAAAGACAGCACATCGGTTGGCGGCAGCAACAACACTGACATATATGCGGTCCGGCCTGACGGCAGTGATTTGCATGTCATGGTGTCGCACGCCAGCGCTGTGCAGCCACCGGCAGATGCACAGGGAGCTTTTTCTGTAAACAATCAGGCTATAAAGTCGTATACCTGGGCGGGTAGCCTTTCAACCACAGGCGGTTACACAAACAATCTACTTTTCACCTGTGGCAACGCCTTCAGCGCCAGCTTCTACCCTGGTGGCGCTCTCTATTCTGCTCTCACTTTGTCGAATGGCCCAGCGGTTAGCTTCGATACCTTGCGCATGAAAGACCCGGCCAAGAGTGAGATAGTACATCTCGCCTACTCCAACAGCGGTAAGCTGGCGATAACAGGTTACTATATAGACTACAACCAAAGAGCCGATCAGTTGGCCGGCCTGTGGGTGGCCGATGTGGTGGGTGGAGTCCTCTCCAACATACAGACTATGCCCATGCCGGAAGGCTTACATGGCATAGCAGACCTGCAATGGTCACCCGACGGCAAGAGCCTCATTTATCGTGAGACAATCCCCGCTAGCGCAGTGAGCATTACCTCCCGGTACGACGGCCAGTCAGCCTTCCTGATCCAGGAGCTGAACGTAGCGACCAGGCAGTCCACTCTCCTCTATAGCTCGGATAACCGCTAAAGTAACCTGCTGCCCTCGCGAGACTGTGGTCTCTTCGCGCCCGCGCAAACGTTCAGAATAGGGGTGCAGGGGTGTCCCCTGGCACTCACCATGAAGGGGCATGGGGTGAGGGCGCAACACCCGCGTATATACCCCAAGAAGATTGCTCCACCTCAACTCTGAACAGTTATCCGTCAGCCTTCTGTTGTCCAACACTGGAATGATGTGAGATAATGAAGAGCGACACAAGCAATTGCTTGATCATCTGTTGAGAGACGCTTATGACCGTTTCATACTGGCAGGATGCAAGCGCGGAGCACACAATCGAGTGCGATGTGTGCGTCGTGGGCGCAGGCATTGTGGGCCTTTATCTGGCCCGGTTGCTTGGCGGGCAGAGAGCGCGCGTCTGCGTCTTGGAGGCGCGACACATAGCTGCGGGGGCTTCAGGACGCAACGCGGGTATGGTGCTCACCGGCACTGCTCATTATTACCATGAAGCGCTGCAACTCTATGGCCGCGAGCTGGCCCGTGAGATGTGGGAGCTAACGCGCCATAATCGCGATATCGCTATGGGCCTTTCCCAGGAGTTCGGCACCCCCTGGGAGCAGCACGGCTCGCTCCTCCTCGCTCTCAACGATACAGAAGCCGAAGACCTGGAGCGTGCAGCCGAGGCGATGCAAGACGACGGTATAGAGGCCAGGTTCACACACAAAGACCCGCTAAAGCGCGGCTTTGCGGGCGCTATTACGCAGCCAGGTGATGCTGGCATCCACCCTGTGAAGTTCGTCCAGGCGCTTGCAGCTTCGTCCGGCGCGGTACTCTACGAACAATCCGAGGTCTTTTCGATAGAGCCGCTACCGGTGGGCGGGCTGCTGATCAAGTCGCGCAAGGCCACTGTTCTGTGTCGTGCGGCTGCTCTTTGTACGAACGCCTATTCCCCTCTGTTGAATAGTTATTTTGAGGATAAAGTGCTACCCACGCGAGGGCAGATACTCTGCACAGAGCCACTCGGCCGCCAGCTTATGACGCAGATGTGCTACGCCGATTATGGATATGAGTACTTCAGGCAGCTTGCCGACGGCAGGCTGCTCGTGGGCGGGTGGCGGCACCACTTCCGCGAGGCGGAGATAGGCTATGAAGACCGCACTACCGCGGGGGTGCAGGGCGGCCTGGAGAGCTTTATAGCTCGCTACTTCCCCGAAGCCGCAGGCGCATGCATCACTCATCGCTGGTCAGGCACGATGGGATTCAGCGTGGACGGCATACCTCTTGCAGGCTCGCTGCCAGAGATGCCCAATCTCTACTTCGCGGCGGGCTTCACAGGTCATGGCCTCGGATTCGGCCTCGCCACCGCTGAAAAGCTGGCCGCACACATCCTTTATGATGCAGAACTCGGCTGGCTGGATGCCCGCAGGCTGGAGAGTTAGCAACATGGCTGCCGCCTTATGAGGCAATTACTTTCTGCTGCCTCAGCAGCGCTCTTTGCTTTCATCGTGCTGTCTATTCTTGCCCTGCTAATGATGCTTGTGATACACTGCCTCTGTTGCCGCGCCGTTTCATGGCGAAGCGCAGCGGGACATATTCAACAGTAAGGAAAGAGTGTGTTGCAAGGCGATGTTCTACAGACTTTAGTGGCATGGGCAATCAACTTGCTGCTCTATCCGGGGCTTCTGCTGGGATTGATGCTTGCTGCCGTGGGCGAATATGCCTGGGGAGCGCTGCGCCCACTCCTTGTACCTCGGCTTCAACGCCTGCAAGCGCGGCCACATGACTTGCTGCAACCCCTCTATACCCTGCGCAAGCTGGCGCGCAGGCAAAGCGCATTTTCATGGCAGCCCTACGAGCAAAGGGCGCAGGACCGCTCTTCATCGGATCTGCTTGCGTTGGCATCTGTGATAGGGCCTCTCCTGGCGCTCGCGCTAATCCCGCTACCCGGCAGTCCATTGGCCCGCATTGCTTCCGTTGGCAATCTGCTGCTGGTTCTTGTGCTGCTGGCGGTTCAGCCCCTCACCTCAGCTTACTTGCGGCTGCGCGATGGAAGCGCACAGAGTTTGCCCGGTGAGCAGGCTTTGGGCCGGCTGCTTACGGGCCTGATGCCAACTCTGGCGGCTGTTGCCGCGCTCAGTGAGGCGGCGGGCGTCAGATCGCTGCAAATAGCTTCACTTTCGACAGCGCCCGAAACAGCAGCGCAGTTCCTCGTCAGGCTGCTGGCTGGAGCGGCGCTGCTGGTGTCGTTGCCCTGGTGGGTTGGCGAGTCGCCGCACGAGAGCGCAACGAGCTATGTTGGCAGGTTGTTGCAGAGAGCCGCGCTTGCCCTTCTCTGGTCGGTTCTAGTATTGCCTGCCGCAGGCGAGCTCGGCTGGGCTATATTTGTGAGCCTGGGAGGGGCGCTCCTGGCTTATGTAACCTTTCGCGCTATTTCAGAGCGATGGGTGCCTGCCCGTAGAGCCAAAGATGCCGCCAGCCTTCTTTGGGCTACAGGATTGCCTGTGGCGGGAGTGGCGCTGCTGGTAGCTATCTGGTCGGGAGTGTAGAGAGGAATGCGTATAGCAGTAACAGGCACCAGAGGCACCCTCGGCACGGCACTCACCCGCTTGTGCAGCACAGCGGGACACATCGTGCTTCACCTCAATCGCCCCGATCATGACATCAGAAATCCGGCAGCCATGCTGTCAGCTCTGGGAGGCTTCACTCCTGATCTTGTGATACATTCCGCCGCTTACACTAACGTGGATGGCGCTGAGGCTGAGCCGGATGAGGCATTTGCTGTGAACGCCCTGGGCACCCGCAATCTGGCGCTGGCGTGTGTGCAGGTGAATGCTCCACTCATCTATGTCAGCACCAACATGGTCTTCGATGGCAGTAGCAGTAGACCCTACAAGGAGTTTGATCTCGCCAACCCACAGGGGGTCTACGCAGCTTCCAAATGGGCGGGTGAGAGGTATGTCGAACACCTGATGCAGCGTTTCTATATAGCGCGTGTGTCGTGGCTCTACGGACGTGAGGGCGACAGCTTTGTGCATAAAATCGTGCGTGCCGCCGATGAGCGAGGCGCGCTTGGGGTGGTGGCCGATGAAATTGCCACGCCCACCTACGCGGAGGATTTCGCGGCGGCTCTGCTGAAGCTGGGGCAAACCGGCTTGTACGGCTGGTATCACCTGGTGAACGAAGGAGAGTGCTCGCGCCTGGAATATGCCCGCGAGATTATGCGGCTCACAGGCCGCGAGCATATCCCTCTGCACCCCACTGCTCTCGCCGATTACGTGCGCCCTGCTCCGACGCCGCCATACTCTACCCTGGGCAACTTTGTTGGCGCGCAAGCGGGGATTACCCTGCGCCCCTGGCGGGATGCCCTGGCAGAACACATCTCCTCGACGCAACTGTGACCTTTGAGGCGATAGAGTTGTCCACTTCTGCCTATGAAGCTCTGCTTGTCACCCAATCGGAGACTTCTAGCTCCCAAGCCAGCGCCAAAAAACTTCCCAGGGCGTCAGTTATCATACCGACCCATAATGGCGTTCAGTTGCTGCCTGAGTGCCTCGAAGCGTTGTGGCGGCAGAGCTACCGCAACTTTGAGACTATCGTGGTAGATGATGCTTCCACGGATGGCACTCATGATTTGCTCCTGGGCTATCCCGAGGTGCTCAAGGTGGTTGAGCTACCTGGTAGGCGCGGGCACGGCTTTGTGGCTGCCGCAAACGCGGGCCTGGCGGAGGCACACGGTGAAATCGTGGCCTTCCTCAATAACGATGCGGTGCCCGAAGCGGATTGGCTACATGAGCTTGTCAGCGCCCTGGATAAGTACTGCTGGGCAGGGATAGCGGCAAGCAAGCTGTTGCTTTACGACAAGCCCGGCACTTTTCATTCGGCGGGTGATTTTTACGCTCCTAACGGCATTCCTGGGAGTCGCGGCGTCTGGCAGCGCGATAGGGGGCAGTACGAGCACGTTGAAGAGGTTTTTGGGCCGTGCGCGGCGGCGGCAGCATACAGGCGCTCGGTTCTTGCAGACCTGGCTAGTACCGGCGGAACTGAGCCGCCAGGGGAGGTCTTCGACCCGCAGCTATGGATGTATTGCGAAGATGTGGACTTGAATTTACGTGCTCGCCTGCGCGGGCACCGCACAGTATATGTGCCCACAGCCAGGGTGCGCCACCACCTGAGCGCCACAGGCGGGGGAACTCTCTCCTCCTACTACGTGGGGCGCAACTTTATATACTTGATAGCCAAAGACCTGCCGGGGCAGGTAATTCTACGCAATCTGCCTTTTATGGTCGCCGCGCAGATACACATAGTCTGGGAGGCGCTACGCCACATCCGCGAGCCTGCCGCCCGTGCTCGCCTGCGCGGGATAATCGCAGGCGTGCTTACATGGCCGAGGGTGCTGCCTGCTCGCAAACGTTTGCTCTCCAGAGAGCGAGTGAAACCGCGAGCTTTCGCGAGGGCGCTCAGGCACTTCTCCAAAGGCGTGTAGCATCTCTCTACGCGGGGCCTGGTTTCTATTCTCGAAAACAAAGGAATAGCTCTGCACAGTGCAGAGCTATTCCTTTGTTTTGATCTAACCTAACGCTCTTGCTAACACGTTAATTGTTGTACGGAGTGGCTGTTAGCTGTGCGTTCTGCTGAGCTTCGCGCCGAGAGCTACTACCGACAGGGCTATCAACGTCGCCAACAGGAGATAGGCAACTGTGTTGTCTCCTGCTCCTGTTTGTGGGAGACCATTCGGCGATGCCGTGCCACTCGCGGCCCCACCTGTCGTGCTGACAGCGGTATCGGTCGGTATCACAACTGTAGTTGGCATTGTTTCAGTTGTTGGGGTTTCCATAACACCAGCCACTGTTGAGGTCGGAGCGACCGTGCTTTCTGCTGTAGCAGTGGTGCCTGCTGTTTCGGTGGTGCCCGCCGTAACCGTTGTTTCTGATGTAGCGGTGGTCTCGGCAGTAACTGTCGCTTCTACAGTGGCGGTGATGCCTGTGGTGACTGTCGCTTCTACAGTGGCTGTTGTAACTACGGTATCCGTTGCCACTGTGGTGACTGTTATATCAGGGCTTGGGGTCCCGGCTTGCGCAGCCGCGCTCTTTGTGCCGAGGCTGGTGAGCGATAGGCTCAAAGCAAAGGTCACACTTAATGCTATCCCCAGTGTGATCATAATCAGATTGCGGCCATTGTCTGGCTTGCTGTCATTGTGCATTTTCCTTCTCCTTGGCTCTATTGCCGTTCTATTGCCGGTCAATTTGGTCTTTCAAGTGTCTGTTAGCCTTACCGGAGCGGCAGCCGCCGTTCTCCGCAGCGTCTGCTTTTGCAGCTCTGTGTGTGGTAGACGGTGTGGCTAACCCGAACAATGTTTCGTTTCTACATACACGTGCGCCCCCTTGTGTATTAATTGTACAGGTGTTGATGCGTGCCGTAGCCGCGTGTGGGTGGAGTATAGAGCAAGTCGGGGGCCAACTCTTTCTCTTTGCTGGTAATCCAGCGAAGAGATATTGCGGCGGTTGCTGCCTGTGAAGCGTTGGCAGATCGGATGGTGGCGGGAGAGCTCTTATTTACGGTAAAATAGATAGTGTAGCCAACTATGGCTGCGCCCTACACTTTTCGCCCGGAGTATATAATTTATGCCCACAAAAGAAGTGGCGCCTTTGCAGTTGCAGACGCCTCGCGTGGTGAAGTGCCCCACTCCACAGTGTCCAGGCTGGATCACTTTGGACAGCACGCGCCACCAGACTGAGCTCTGTCGCTATTGCAGGATCAGCGTAGATACCCTGCGCTTCCTCCTTTCGAGGGTTGGCGCCGAGCACAAGGCGCTGCCTCCCCAGGTGCACGACGAGTTCAACAGGCTCATGCTCACCATGGCCGGGGCATGGGGGCAAAATGTCTATCTACGCCCCTCGCGAGAAACGCTGGTTGACCTCAAAGCGGGGGCACGTGGGGTCACTGTGGAGTACAATCCGCTACTGGGAGCGGCTGGGAGCGACGGTTCGGCTCCGCTGGTGGGCATAATCCTGCACAAGCTGCTGCATTTTGAAGCTCACCTGGGGCAGCGCGCGCCTCAGCTTTCGGTGCGCTCAGGCGCACGAGAGAAAGAAGGCATGCTCCCCTTGCTTGCGTATTTGACCACTGTCACCGACCATGTATGGGTAACGGCTCGGCTTGAGCAGCTAAATCCCTTGTTGCACAGCGCACAGAGCCGCTGGGGCCTCAACCTGGCGCAGATGCTCGTCGGCTCGGAGAGCATGTTCAACCGCTATCTCTCTCAGCGCAACCTTACGAGGCTGGTGACCGTATTACAGGCGACAGGCAACGCCGAGGCCTTTATTGCAACGGTAATAGAGCGTTTATCTACCCTGACCGCGCAGATACTCGACCGCGAAAAAGAAGATACAAGGCGCACGTACCTGGCTGTGCAGCTTGCCAACGTGCGCTTGCTCAACCCCGATGCGTACGCTGGCTATCAGAACGCGCTGCTGATGGGTGAGCTTACCAACGCCGGTGACGCCTTGCCCGCTGCTGATCGTCTCTACAATGAACTGAGCAGCTCGCCTCTCGCAAACCCGCCGGTGCTTCGCGCCAAAGAGGGAGACCCCACCCCTGCTGTAGTGATTGACCCGGGTCAATATCACCGCGCCATCGAAGGGAGCATCAAGGCGTTGGGGTTAGCGAACTACTTTGAGGTGAAAAGCTAATTGGAATGGATTGGGGTTAGGGATGCAGGATTAGCAGCCTTAACTTTCGGTTGTCTATATTTATAAAGGAAAAGAAGATGGTTAAATGGTTAAGTGGATTGTTCGATAATACCGACAAGGAGTTAGGGCAGCTTCGCAAGAGCGTAAATGCATCAAATGCGGAGGCCATTAAACTCCTTGAGGCCGAGCGGGAGCATATCGCAGGCATACGTGCCGCAGCCTTTGGAGAGATGGAGAAAGGGGGCGCTGTCGCAGAGTGGCGGGCGATCTACGCCTCTGAAGTGGAGAGTGTAACCGCCGCTACCCGTCGCCTGGCAGCTGAAGCTGAAGGTTTGCGCGCAGTGATTGAAGAAGGCGAGCAGACGAGCCGCGACCTCTCTGTGCTGCTGGCCGATGCCAAGCAGCTTACCATGATGAACAGCGAGAAGGTTCAGCGCCCGCCTGCTGAACGGCGCGAATTAGAAGCAGAAATAAGCGTCCTTGTGGAGGAGTTGAGCGAGCAACTCGCGCTTATGCTCGAAACGAAGCCCGCTTTGCGCGAAGCCATCTTGCAGGCTGTGCCCAAAGCCAAGTTGCCGCCTCAACTTCCCTCTGCTGATGAGATGTCGAAGCAGGTTGAGGCTACAGCCGCCTTTTTGGGCCGCGAGGTGGCGGGTTACTTCAGCCGCACGAATGAGACTATGCTGGCGCTGCGCCGGGCTGTGGGCCTGCAAAGGCTGGCCGAGCTATCGCACGAGGGTTTTACACCACCCTCGACCACTGAAGTGGACGTTGCAGCGCAGGAGCTTGTGCGCGCACTCGCTCAACGTGACCTGTTGAAGCACTTCACCCGCCAGGGATTGCTCCTGACGCAGGAACTGAAAGCGGCCTCAGGCGTTGAAGATGCATCTCAGAGCGTAGCAAATGGCAGCAAGGATGGGGGCGTCCGCAGGTTCGGCGCTTCGCGCCCGCCCACTCCCGGTCTGCAACCTATGGGCAAAGACAGCCTGGCTGATGAGCTTTACTGGGAGGAGCAGGCCACCGGCGAGCTTTTGGCCATGGCCGCTTCGGCGATTGGAGAAAAGCCTCAGTCGGCGGAGATAATTCTCCTGGCTGAGAAGTTCGCCGGACGCGAAGAACACTTGCAGGCGCGCACTTCAATCTTCAGAGTGCGTATTATAGAGGCCCGCACCGCCTTCTGGCAGGAGATACAGGGGAAAATAGCTGATGTGGTGGGTGCAGAGGCGATTGCGCCTTACGCGGAGCGCTTCGAGGAGCTTGATAAAGAGCAAGAGGTGCTGGTCGCTCAGGTTGAAGAGCAAGATAGCAATTGGGACTTGCCTGTGGCGGTCAAGCCTGATACCGCAGCCGACCTCATGCAGCGCCGCGATATTCTTGAGAACCAGACTTTCGCCGAGTTGATGAACGATTTGCGTGCCGAGGACCGCGGCGCGTATGATCGCCTCAAGGCCCTGCAAGAGGAGTTTCGTAAAGAGCAGCGCAAAGACGAGCACAACGTCCTCACAGAGCTTATCCCGGAGGCTTTTGCTGTGATCTGGGAGGCGTCCCGGCGCACCACGGCTTTACGGCCTTACGATGTGCAGTTCATCGGCGGCATCGTCCTCTTTGAGGGAAAGATCGCAGAGATGAAGACAGGCGAGGGCAAGACACTGGTGGCGGTCGCCCCTCTCTACCTCAACGCCCTTTCCGCACGCGGCGCACACCTGTGTACAGTCAACGAGTACCTTGTCAAGCGCGACAGCGACTGGATGGGCGCTATTTACAAGATGCTGGGCCTCTCTGTAGGTGTGATCCTTTCGGGAATGGCCCCCTGGGAGCGCAAGTCGGAGTATGCCTCCGATATAACCTACGGCACTACCTCGGAGTTCGGCTTTGATTACCTGCGTGACAATATCGCTAACAGCCCTGATGATATGGTGCAGCGCCCGCACAACTTCTGCATCGTTGACGAAGTGGATAACATCCTGATCGACGAAGCACGCACGCCTTTGATCATATCGGGCGCATCGGAAGGCTCGGCTGATGTTCATATCAAAGCGGCCCAGTTTGCCAAGACATTGCGCCCCGAAACCGACTACACAGTTGACGAAAAGAGCCGCAGCGCCACACTGACCGATGAAGGGATAAACCGCGCCGAGCAGTTCTTCCGCATTGACAACCTTTATCACCCCGACAACTTCCAGCTTGTTTATGGCGTAGATAACGCCCTCAAAGCTCACGCTCTATTCCGCAGGGACAAGGACTACGTGCTCTGGCAGGAGGGCAAGGTAGTGAGCGCGTCAGAGCGTCTCAACCCAAAGCTCGATGTAGAGGTGGTGATCGTAGATGAGTTCACAGGGCGCATGATGCAGGGTCGCCGCTACTCTGAAGGTTTACACGAGGCAATCGAGGCCAAAGAAGGGATCAGAGTGCAATCGGAGAGCCAGACTTTCGCCACCATCACGATCCAGAATTACTTCCGCCTTTATCCAAAGCTGGCGGGTATGACAGGTACGGCAGCTACGGAAGCTGAGGAGTTCTTCAAGATTTACAAGCTGGAAGTGATGCCCGTGCCTACGCACCGCCCGATGGTGCGCGTCGATAATCCGGATCGCATCTACCGCACAGAACCGGCGAAGTTCGCCGCTGTGGTAGACGAGATCGACGAAATGCATAAAGAGGGGAGGCCGGTGCTAGTGGGCACGGTATCTATCGAGAAATCGGAAGAGCTTAGCAAGATGCTCGAAGAGAGGGGAGTACCACATTCCGTGCTCAATGCCAAGCAGCACGAACGCGAAGCCAGCATCGTGGCACAGGCAGGCCAGCGCGGAGCGGTTACTATCGCCACCAACATGGCAGGTCGTGGCACCGACATTACCCTCGGCTTTGGGGTGAACGAGCTTGGCGGGCTGCACATCATAGGCACGGAGCGGCACGAGAGCAGGCGCATTGATAACCAGCTTCGCGGACGCGCCGGACGCCAGGGAGATAGCGGCTCGTCTCGCTTCTTCGTATCGGTGGAAGACGAAATCATGCGACGTTCCGGGGTGAACCAGAATATCGTCAACTCTAACCTCTTCAAGAACCTGTGGGACGAGACTATGCCTATCGAGCACTCGATGATCTCGCGCAGTGTAGAGCAGGCGCAGGTCAAGATGGAAGGGTACAACTTCGATACGCGCAAGCATCTGGTCGAGTACGACGATGTGGTGAACACCCACCGCGACGTTATATATAATGAGCGGCGCTTCGTTATCAAAGACGGCGATCCTCGCCCTATTATCGGCGAGATGATAGCCGACAAGGTGCAGGAGTTCGCCGCCCCCGCGGGCGACGATGCCCGAAAGAAGCGAGATCGGGGCGCTACATCGGGCTACGCCGAGATGTTCGATGCCCTCAAAGAAACGTTCCCTGATGATATACTTCGGCGGTTGCTACGCTCAATCTTGACAGCGCGTGTAGTGCCTGTGCTGGAGGAAGGGGACACAGAAGGCTTTATCGAGGAGATAAAGCTGCTGGCCCAGGAAGCATACGAAAGCACCCGAGAAACCCAGGTCAAAAACGTGGATGAGAAGCTACAGGAGTTCTACCACGTCGGTGACGAGTACTACGAAATCGCGGGCGAAGGCACTCTCGACTACGACAAGCTAACACAGATGCTCAGCTTGCCGCCCGACATCGTGAAGAAGATAAGCGCGGAAGAGATGGACTACGATGCGGCGCGCGAGTTCCTCTCAGAGATAGTCAGAGAGAACTTTGCTGCTGCCCAGCAGCCGTTGTTGGAGAAGCTGCAAAGCTTTCTTGAAGAGCAGACAAGGCACGCTAATATCCCCCAGGAGAATGCGCCCAAAGAGCAGCTGGAATTGCTTACTCGCGCTCTGGTAGAGACTATAGACAACAACTTCCCATTATCACCTGTATCGGCAGCCCGCTATGTAGAAGCTGAGAGCGCGGACAGCAGGTCGTCTATGATGGGCGGCGCTGCCACTGATGGCGTGGTGGCAGAGATAAGGGACCAGTTGGAGCTTCTCTACGACGAAGTGGAGAAGACGCTGGGCGACGTTTTCATCGAGACCAACCTTCAGATGCCTCTTATTTCGCTGGTGGACAACCGCTTGCCGCGCTCCGTCTACACGCAGATCGAGGAAAGGCTGGGTGTTGAAGGCCTTGAGCAGGTAGAGAATGTGCCCCTGGGACAGTTGGACCCCGAAGCGCGAGAGGTCGTGAAAGACGCATTTGTACGCTGGCAGGAATCCGACCTGATGCTGCGGGTGATAGACTATCTCTGGACGCGCCACCTTACCACTATGGAGCAGCTGCGCCACTCTATCGGCTTGCAGGCTTACGGCCAGAAAGACCCTCTGGTGCAGTATAAAGTGAAGGCGTATGAGCTATTCGACGACCTCAAGGCCGAGATACGCCAGCTTGTGGTGCTCAACGTCCTGCTGATGGGAGCCAAAGCCGAGGCAGCGCGCGCCGCTACTCGTCCCGCGCCCCCGCAGCCTCAGCGCGAGGCACAAGCCCCAACTAATGGGCGCGCACAAAACGGCGGCAACGGCAAGCCCAGGCATAGCCAATCACAGGCCAGGGCAGGTGGAGGCCAGCGCGCTGCTACGCCGGCCCCGGTCGGCGCGGGCGTCGGCCCGGGTCACAAGGCCAAGATTGGGCGCAACGACCCCTGCTTCTGCGGCAGCGGTCGTAAGTACAAGCAGTGTCACGGGAGGTAAACCGGACGGCGCATCTACTATACGCGGTCTCTTCGCAAGCCCTGTGAATATTCGCTCTCTGACTGTGGGCGCGGCACTGCCCCAAGACGCGGCAAATCGCGCCCAATTAATCACCCAGCTGGGGCAGTTTGCCCATGCAGGGCGGGCTGCCTTACAGAGAGATGGCTACACAGTTCAAAGTGTACGCCTCGCGACCCAACCCCTCGAACGCTGGCTCGTCTCTTCCTCGAAAGCTCCTCAAATCATCGCGGAGCTGGGCGAACAGTGTGCCCAGGCAGGCATTGACTACTGCTCTCTGGGCACCATCCAGGCTGGAGTGGAGAGCGCTGATAGCCACGTCAACGCCCTACTGGAGATGGTCCCTGAGCTTCTCATGGCCGCCGAAAATGTCTTCGCCAGCGTGCAAGTAGGAGTTCGCGGCAGCACAGAGAGCAACGGAGGGATAAACCTCAACGCAGTGCGGGCAGCAGCACGCACAATGCAGATGCTATCAGATAAAACAGCGGCCGGTTTCGGCAACCTGCGCTTCGCGGCGGCGGCCAACTGCCCGCCCCACGTACCTTTTTTCCCGGCAGCATATTACGTAGAGGATGATCGCAACAGGGCAGAGCCTGAGTTTGGCCTGGCCCTCGAAGCCGCCGACCTTGCGGTGCTCGCTATAAACAGCGCTCGCACGCATGAAGAAGCCCGCCAGAATCTCCTCGCCCTCCTGGTGGAGCATGGCACCAAAGTGGTGGAGGCATGTGGCGCGGCCAGTATCGAGCATGGATATACTTTCACGGGGCTGGATGTTTCTATGGCTCCCTACCCTGCGCCCGACCGCAGCATAGCTCGCGCTCTCGAAACTCTGAGTGGCGCGCCCTTTGGTGGGCCGGGTACATTGGCGGCTGCCACCTTCTTCACAGGTGCGCTCAAGCAAGCCCGCACACTGCTCCCTACCGTCGGCTACTCAGGCCTCATGCTCCCTCTGCTTGAGGACCAGACGCTCGCCGACCGCACAGCCGAAGGTCTGGTTACGCTTGATACTCTGCTCTTGCTGTCTGCGGTCTGCGGTCTTGGCCTCGATACTGTGCCTCTGCCGGGAGATGTGCCAGTCGCGCAGCTGGAGCGCATTATCCTGGACATGGCCTCGCTTGCCATCAGGCTCGACAAGCCGCTTACCGCTCGCCTCTTGCCCGTTCCCGGCAAAAAGGCGGGTGATATAGCAGAGTGGCCCGATTTTCCCTACTTTGCCAGAGGCCGGGTGATGAGCATTCCCGACGCTCCCGACGAGGGGCAAGGGCTTTTCAACGGCGACTGGCTGAGGGTAGATTAGGAGCATCTGAAGCTCGCAGCAGCTTTTCGCGGAGGGTTCAACCCACTCGATAAGCAAGCACCCATTCCCCTAACCCTTATTGGATAGGGGTTGGGGTGGGGTGCTTGCCACAGGGCAATATTGACAAAATCGTACTCTCTGAAAGCTGCTGCCGGAAGGCTATACCTGTAGCCGCTCTACTTCCAACCCACCTACAGGCCGGACCTTGTACGCCGCGGCGGGGAGCGAAGTCTCTTCCGCATAGCGGCGAATTACCTGGCGGTCGAAATCGCGCATTGCCGAGGATTTTATCAGGTTAATTGTGCAGCCGCCAAAGCCCGCGCCAGTCATTCGCGCGCCAAGCACCCCTTCTGTCTCCTGGGCAAGCTCAACCAGACGGTCCATGAAGGGGTTGCTCACCTCAAAGTCGCTCCGCAAGCTCTCATGTGACTCGTTCATCAGCTCGCCAACGCTGTCGTAATCGTCTACTGATAGGGCTGCAACCGTTTGCAAAACGCGCGCGTTTTCGGTAACAACATGGCGGGCACGTTTATAAAGCGTCGGGTAGAGCTTACCGCCGTGCCTGCTGAGCATCTCAGTGGTGATGTCCCGCAGGGAGTGTAGATCGAGATTATAGGTGATAACTTTGAGGGCGCCCACGGCAGCCTCGCACTCTTTACGGCGCTTGGCGTACGCGGAGTCGGCGAGGTCGCGCTTGATGCTGCTATTTACCACCACCAGTGAGAGGCCATGAGCGTCAAGGTTAAGCGGCACGTCAGTACTGTTCTGCGAACGACAATCTATCAGCAAGGCAGATTTAGGCTCGCACAGGGCGATAGCCATCTGGTCCATGATGCCTACAGGTACGCCAATAAAATCATTCTCGATCTTCTGTGCTGCACGCGCCAGCTCGATCCTCGGTATGCTCCAGCCTGAGATAGCAGAGATAGCAGCGAGGAGGCCGAGAAGCATTGAGGCTGACGACGACAGCCCGGCCCCCACAGGCAGATCGCCCCAGATGAGCACGTCAGCGCCTGTAGGTGTGTACTGGCGCTCGTGCAGCCACCACGCTACGCCACGCACGTAGTTGGCCCAATGAGCGTTCTCTCCAAGAAGCATCAGAGGCCCATCGAGGTCTATCTCTACACTTTCGTCCATGCTTTCAGAGTAGACGTGCAGTGCCCTGTCGGAGCGCGGGCCGACAGCCACCTTTGTGTACCTATCTATCGCTGTGGGTAAAACGAAGCCGAGGTTGTAATCTGTGTGCTCGCCGATGATGTTGACACGCCCCGGCGATCTAACCAGAATTGCAGGCTCAGTGCCGAACCGCTCTGCGAACGATAACTCTTTAGCCATGAAATAGCTCCAGCCAATCGTGAATTATCAACTAGCGGTACCATCAGGTCAGATCATTATAAAGTAAGAGATATTTGCTTCTAACTACCATCCTACCTTACCGCTGGTTCACAATTCATAATTCATTCGTAGCCAAGGGGGTGGGTTTGCTGCCACTTCCAGGCTGTTTTGATTATCTCTTCAAGGCCCGGGTACTTGGGTTTCCAACCCAGGCTGGTAGTTACCTCCTCTGAGGAGGCCACCAGCACCGGCGGGTCGCCTACGCGTCGCGGGCCGGCTTGTGCGACTATCTCTCGCCCTGTCACCTTGCGAGCGGTATCTATCACTTCCTTGACGGAGAAGCCCGAGCCGTTGCCCAGGTTGAATATCCGGCTCTCTCCACCTTCCGCCAGCCAGCCGAGCGCCAGCATGTGCGCTTGTGCCAGGTCTTCTACATGTATATAATCGCGTATTGCTGTGCCGTCGGGCGTGGGGTAATCGTCACCGTATATTTGCACCTGCGGGCGCTGCCCTAACGCTGCCTGTAGCACTATCGGTATGATATGTGTTTCCGGGTCGTGTACCTCGCCAAAGTTATCTGAAGCGCCCGCCGCGTTGAAGTACCTCAGCGAGACAAACTTCAGGTCACCCGCTTCATCAAACCACTTCAGCATTCTCTCGAACGCCAGCTTCGACTCTCCATAAGGATTTATAGGTACCGTCGAATCCGTCTCCTTTATAGGGACGCTCTCCGGCATTCCGTATGTAGCGGCGGTTGATGAGAAGACCAGCAGCTTCGCGCCGGTGCGTATCATCGCTTCAACCAGGGTAAGAGAGGCGCAAACGTTGTTGTTGAAGTATTTACCCGGCACTTCCATCGACTCGCCAACCAGCGAGTGCGCGGCGAAGTGCATAACCGCCTGGACATTGTTGTCGCGCAGGGTGCTTTCTACCAACGCCAGGTCTGCAAGATCGCCCTCAACGAAGTGTGCACGAGGATCAACCGCCTCTTTGTGCCCCTTTATCAAGTTGTCAAATACGACAACACTGTGGCCCGCATTGGCAAGCATCTCCACCGCTATGCTGCCTATGTAGCCTGCCCCCCCTGTGACGAGTATTCTCATACCACCTGCATCGGGCTTGGCAATATTCATTATATCATCCTCCCTTCCGATTCCGAGACAAATTGTAAGTAGTACCGGGGTTATAACCATAGTTACGTTTGGGCTACTCCTGTTGAGCTAACCGAGTACTCCTCTACACCAACCGGCGCAAGGATGTATAATGGGTGACCAGAGGTTAGGAAGCAGGGGTTAGGGATTAGCAATTGCTAATCCCCGGCCATTACAGATATTCTGTGATAGGAGCACCGAGAATGTATACCACTCTTTCTCGACAGTCGCAAGGCGCGGGGATACCGAGCGAGCGCCCCCTCGATAGGCCGTTGCAGGAAGTTGACCCGGAGTTGTGGCAGGCGATCAAGAATGAGGAGCGCCGCCAGCACGATAAGATAGAGCTGATCGCATCCGAGAACTACGTAAGCCGTGCTGTGCTGGAAGCTCAAGGCTCAGTGCTCACCAACAAGTATGCCGAAGGCTACCCAGGCAAGCGTTATTATGGCGGCTGCGAGTTTGTTGATGTGGCGGAGAGCCTGGCTATTAGCAGAGCCAGGGAGATATTTGGGGCTGATCATGCTAATGTGCAGCCGCACTCAGGCGCGCAGGCAAACATGGCAGTTTATATGGCCGTGTTGCAGCCGGGAGATAAGATTCTCGGCATGGGGTTGGCCTTTGGCGGGCACCTGACGCATGGCTATCCTATCAACTTTTCAGGCAAGTTATACCAGGCAAGCTCTTATGCGGTTGACCGCCAGACCGAGCGTTTGGACTACGACCTCCTTGAACAGCAAGCTATTGAGGAACGACCTAAGATGCTCGTTGTAGGAGCCAGCGCGTATCCACGCATCTTTGATTTCGAGAGATGCAGGCGTATTGCTGATGCGGCGGGCGCTATGCTAATGGTAGACATGGCCCATATCGCCGGCCTGGTTGCCGCCGGGCTGCACCCATCGCCTGTACCTTACGCCGACTTTGTGACTACCACCACGCATAAGACGCTTCGTGGGCCGCGAGGCGGCATGGTGCTTTGCAAAGCGCACTACGCAAAGGAGCTGGATAAGAGCGTCTTCCCAGGCATACAGGGTGGGCCGCTTATGCACGTGATCGCCGCAAAAGCTGTGGCTTTCAAAGAAGCTCTGGAGCCTGGATTCAAGGAATACCAGCAGCAAATCATCAACAATGCCCAGAGGTTGGCCTCGCGTCTTGAGGGCGAAGGTTTCCGCATTATATCAGGTGGCACAGACAATCATCTCATGCTGGCTGACGTTAGTCCCCTGGGGCTGACCGGCAAGGAAGCAGAGCAAGCCCTCGATGAAGTAGGGATCACCGTAAACAAAAACGCCATACCATACGACCCGCAGCCCCCCGCAAAGGCGAGTGGGATACGTGTGGGCACCCCAGCGGTCACCACAAGAGGCTTCCGCGAGCCTGAGATGGACTTGATAGCCGGTTTCATCGGCAGTGTGCTTAGAGCGCCCACAGATGAGGAGGTAAAAGCCAGAACAACAGAGCAAGTGCTTGAACTCTGCGGGCGCTTCCCTATGCCGGGTATTATCTAAGGGGCAGCAAATTGTCTCTCGCAGGGGCAAGGCTCTGCCTTGCCCCCTGTCCTTATATACTATCTTTCATGATCAACTCCAATCCTCATATTGCCTGCAACCCGGCTTGTTGGGAGAAGGACCCCGATAACCCGGCAATCCAGTAGAGGGGAATATGGAAAACCTTTACATATCGAACCACCCGCTCATTCAGCATAAGCTTGCGCTGATGCGTAGCGTTACGACCGAGCCGAAGAAGTTCCGCGAGGTGGTACACGAGATCACAAACCTCCTCATCTACGAAGCCACTCTTGACCTTGCGACAAAGGAAGTTGAGGTGCAAACCCCTCTTGGCAGCACATCCGGCCAGATGCTTTCGCAGCGCATCGGCCTGGTGCCCATCCTGCGGGCAGGCATCGGCATGGTGGACGCTATGCTAGATATGATACCCACCGCTCAGGTGTGGCATATCGGCCTCTACCGTGACCACCGTACACTTCTGCCCGTTGAGTATTATAACAAGCTGCCTGTGCAGCCTACCGTAGATGTTTGCTTTGTCTTAGACCCGATGCTGGCGACGGCGGGCTCGGCTACGGCCACTGTGCAGGTGCTCAAAGATTGGGGAGCCAGGCAGATAAAGTACGTTGGCCTGATCGCAGCCCCGGAAGGAGTCGAGCGTCTGCACAGCGCGCACCCCGACGTGCCGATACACATAGCCGCCGTAGACAGCCACCTGAATGATAAAGGCTATATAGTTCCCGGTCTGGGTGATGCAGGCGACAGGCAGTTCGGGACATGATGCGCGGTGCGTACTGCGCGCCTCTTTAGGTACGCTATCGCTATTCCCCTCGCCTATTACGCTCTACTACACGTCACATCCCATGTGCCCTCTTGACGCTCTAGAATGGACCGGCGTCGTGCACGATTTTTTCTACGTCTATCGCGTTGCCGCCGGAGATGCCACCGCCGCTCTTGACCTTGTACACCAACCGGGCGCTATTCGAAGAAGCGGGATTCAACAGCCCCCTGTCATACTCTGTGAAGAGCTTGGTCGCGTTCCAATTCTCCAGTGTCAGGGGAGGGTCGTTCGGGCCAGGCTTAACCTGGGTTGGGAACCTCTTCTTGATCTCAGAGGTCGTGTGGTCACCCGTTGGGTCTTGCCCTGTATCTATAATGTTGAATACAGATTCTCGTGAGCGCTGAGAGGTCACAGCCGAATACTCGACACCCTTCTGCGCCCCAGCATTGAGCATGTTGGCGTCACCGTAGATCGTGCCGATGTCGGCCCCTTCACCTGTGACCACATGCACGCCTTCCTTGCAATATTTATCATGGAAGTATTTGGTAGCGCTTCCCACGTATGCATTACTCAGGAACATGTTGTATGCCGCCAGATTGAACTCGTGCGCCTCTTTGTTGTGATCCGCGTTCAGGCCTGCATCCAAACGGCTATATGCGAGTGTAGCGTTATAAGCTCCCTTGCTTTTGCCCTTCTTGTCCCTTTTAAGTACATCTATCATATTCTGGTTCAGGGACCACACTTCTTTCTTGTTCTTGAACCAGCCCTTCGTTGTCTTTGTAGCAAAGTTTTGCTCAACCAGTTTATCCATGAGCTTTCGCGCCTCACTGCTCGTCACAGGGTACTGAGAATGCTTTGAGGCTGCTTCAGGCGTCAGGTGCTTCATACTCGTTTTCTTGAATGCCGCACGCCGCCACCACATCATGAAGACTATTTCAGGCTTTGCTTGTAGGCCCACCTTGGCGGTGGCTGCCTCTACACTCTTGGCATTACCCCTGTGCATCATGTCATCCAGGGCTTGCGGGTTGGACTTCAAGTCCTGGTTGGCGACAGTGCTGGCCATGGCCCACTGCGCTTTAGCAGCGCCCGTGGTGCCCAGGTTCTTGTTATCTACGTTGGCCCACTTGACAAACTCCTGCATAACTTTGGTTTTGTCTATCAAGTGCCCGCCCGCGAAGGAGTCTTGCAAGTAGTGCTCTCCAAAGGCGTTCTTGAGCATAGCTTTGTTGGCGAGGTCGTCCGCTTTGGCCTGATCTCCCTGGAGCTTGGCTGCATGAGAAGCTTTTGCATCCGCTACTGCGCCGTCGTGATACTCTTGCCAGGCGTCCCAGCTATAGGGCGCAAAGTGGCAGGCGTTGCGCTCCAGGGCCGCGAAGTACCGCTCGCTCTGGGCTTTTCCTTCTCCCCTCTAAGTCCTACAGCCGCAGTTATATAATGTTAAAATAGATCTCCAAGAGA
>JADMIH010000040.1 GCA_015478675.1 Chloroflexota bacterium
TGACTTGGTTTTTACATTTTCTGTGGTTCTCACCACTCTTCAGTTGTTAAGGTCTATAGCTCTTACGAGCCTCCGTTGCTCGCCGCTTTCCGGCGCAACGTGTTGGATTATACCAAAGCCTATAGCCTTTGTCAAGGCGATTGCGGAGCGTTCAAACGGCTTTTTGCTCGCTCAGCGAACAAAAACCGGTGTTTCACACCGGCGCAAAGATAACTACTCAACCCGAAGGTCTCTTGTACTTTGGCTTTGCGGTGGCATCTCCTGCTCTTTGATTTTTAACCCTTTACCTTGCGGCCTAGTTATTATACTCAATGCCACAAGCGATGTCAAGCGCTTTTGGGGCCGATTTCAGGGCTATTTTGCTACCGCCGCACGACAGATGCGTCACTCCCCAACTCACCGGCTTGCATTTCGGCGGTGGCCTTATCAGCGGACACTAGCGCCTTAGAGCCCTGGCGGCATCGAGCAGCCCGCAACTGTTAGGAAACCACAACACCGCGCCCTGGCTGGTCCAGGACCAGCCAGGGCGCGGTGTTGTGCTCGGGGCACTCGCGGCTTTTGCGGGCAGGTAATAGGCTTTTAGGCGAACATGTCTGCCCACTCCCGTATGTACCAGCTTTGAACCATGGCCCTGAGGACGAACGGGTCGCCCCTTGCGAACTCTTCGGCGGCTTCACGCGAGGTCAGAATGGCCATTGTGCTAAGGGGTTCCGCCGGGTTGTTGAGGAATGCGCCGCCCATCAGCAGTGTACCGCGAGCATGAAACTCTTTAGAGCGCGCCTGATGGGCGGCGATAACGTCGGGAGCCTGGGCGATGGCGTCTTCGAGCGATTTAAATTCGGTGGTGAAGAAGACGGCGTAGTTCTCGGCTGCTTTACTGGACATGTCAAACATCCTTCCGTGTCTGCATTCTGTCATCGTTAGCTGGCTACCTGGCTACCTGGCACTGAAAATAGAAGAACTCCTCAGTCCACAGGCACACCGTCGCGGGTTATGGCGTCGCGTCAAAGACCAGGATGACTTTGGAGATCACCCCGTCAGTGAGGCGGAAGTGTTCAGCTACAGTGAAGGTTCGACCAGTCGCAAGGTGAACATCGTAAACCAGAGTGGCTTCGGCCTCGCCGTACAGCTCGCTGATCATATCCACGCCTGTAACCCCCCGCCTAAACTTGGCCAAGACGTCCAGGTAGTCAGTGCGGCTGATGGGGGCCGGGGAGAAGCCGTTGAAGGGCGCGGGGTTAGGGATCTCATCGGCGAGGAATGCGCCAGCCGCGCTCACGTCGCCGGACACCCAGGCATCGTGATAGGATCGCACGACGCGGCGGGTCTGCTCCTGGCTGCTTTTGTTTGATAGGATTGGTTGGCTGTTCATTGTTCTACTCCTTTCAATATCCGAATTATGTACTAAATAGTCCACAATCAAAGCAAAAAAGAGGCCTAGGTGACGCTCGCCACAGCAACCTGCTTCTGGGGTGCTTCGCGCTCCACGCAGTTTTGACACTGCATCAAGGAGAAGACACCACCGCGAAGGGCCGCCATGGAGGAGGGGTCGTTGCGGCCTTTGGCGAGAAGTATCACGCCCTCGAAGTAGGCGAGCAATGCCCGTGCGGTGACCTTCACATCTAGGGTGGCGGGCACGACCCCCTCCTCTTTGGCATCATGTAGCGCTCTTTCGAAGTATTTTAGTGCTTCCTCGAAGAAGTGCTCTACCCGTGCCCGGAGCAGCTCGTCCTGCGTGCTCATCTCCAGAGTGAGGTTGCCGAATGGACATCCACGCATATGGCCCTCGGTCTCCTTCTGGACCTGCTGCCTCTCCAGCATCAGATCGAAGAACCCGAGGATGCGCTCCTGTGGGGGCAGGTCATCAGTAAAGGTAGGTTTAAAGATTACCGCTTCGATCCATCGCCACTGGCTCTCAAGGGCTGCGAGCACGAGATCCTGCTTTGAAGAGAAGAAGTGGTAAAAGCTGCTCTTGGTTACGTGCGCAGCCGCACAGAGATCGTCCACGGTCACAGCTTCGTAGCTGTGCGCATATATCGTCTCTCTTGCTGCTGCAATCAGCCTCTCCCTGGCATCGCTTGGTCGTCCCATACTCTTCTACTAAGCCTCTTCTCTACTTTGCTTCTCGATGTGCCCTTCAGGCGCAACTCCTTCTTAGATTGTGGACTATTTAGTACATAATAGCACAAAAGTGGAGAGTTGTCAAGGGTTTCCCAGGAGAATCCCAGGGTGATTGCATCTAAACTGAGGCGCAAATTACGCGCAAAGGCCACAAAGGATGAAACAATAGGGGCCGCAAAGAGGCAAAGGCTCTATTGTTGCTACGGATACCCCACTCCTTTTGGAGGTAAGAGATTACTCGCCTTACGCATGGCAAGCAGCGGCGGGCGGCGCGATGCAAAGAGCGCACTCATGTGTGCGGCATTCAAGTCGCAACGGGCACAAAAGCAACAGGGTACTCCCCGTGTATCATCGTGCCTGATCTAATAAAGTAAGTGTTCAGATTCAGGGTGGAGGGGCTGCTAAGCTAGCCCCCTCTCCCTTCATGGGAGAGGGGGCATGGGGGTGAGGGTGCGTAAGGGTACGCCTCCACAGCTACTCCTTCAAGATTGCTCCACCCTAAATCTGCACAGCTATGTAATAAACTCCGCTAGCTATTACTCGTGTAATCTATTATATTGAGGCCAGGTTATAGATCTTCGCGTGGAGGAAGTTTGTGATAGCTAACTTTAGGGTAGCGCGCCTGGGCACAGCGGCTATCGCCTGGACAGCCGGGTTCTTTGTTGCGATTCTCTTTTTTCTGGGGCGGGTCGTTTACGCTTCGACGAGCGGGGCCCCTTTTAGCACTTTCGATGTTGGAGCCGCTATAGTGCTTGCTCTTATGGTGGTATATGGCTGGCTGCGCTCGGTGCGTCGCTACAGTGTGACAGATGACGGCCTTGTGGTAGAACGCGCTGGCCCCGGCAAAGTAACTATCCCATCCGAGAAGATAGCAAGCGTAGAAGCAAACTCGGATCTCGGCTCCTTCTTTAATCTGGGCTTCTTTAGTATCGGAGGTCTCTTCGGCTGGGCAGGTAAAGTGCGGGTGAGAAAGCCAACCGACATTCAGTCGCTTGACGCGCTGGCTTATGGCACTAACCCACGCTACGCGGTGGTGCTTCACCTGAATAGTGAGAAGACGATTATCGTCACCCCTGCCGATCCCGCCGGCCTGGTCAACGCGCTGAGCCAGAGAGTGGGCAGCTCCACGAAAGCGATGACAGCGGGCCGCAAAAAGAAGCGCGGTTAGAGCCGCAGGAACACGATGACTGATCCGGCACTTTATGGCATCCAGCCCACCTCTGTCGGAGTAACTGTAAAGGTCTATGTCACTCCGAGTGCATCAGCCAACAAGATCGTGGGCGAGCACAACGGCGCGCTGAAAGTTTCGCTGACCGCACCGCCGGTAGAGGGGGCCGCAAACAAAGCACTGGTGGAGTTCGTCGCCAGAGTGCTCGGTGTGCCAAAGAGGAGAGTGAGGCTGATCTCCGGTCAAGCTTCGCGGCACAAAGCGGTGCAGGTAGCTGGGGTGAGTGTGGAGGCCGTGTTGTGGAAGTTGGGGCTGGAGACTAGGAATTAGTGTTACAGTCAATCAGGCGTGCTGCTTCGGAAGCTGCTGAAAGATGACTTTTCTCCATTATTGAGCCAATCAGGGTAAGTGTCTCCTGAAACAGACGCAGGGCTGCGACACCGCGCGACGTGGGATCTGCACCATTCATAGCCACAAGCCTGTGACGATACGTCCAGGCGGAGTCCAGACCCGCCGACTCTTGCACTTGTTGGTAGTAAGTACTGTCGCTCTTCACAAGCACCCCACGCTGCACAGCTACAATCTCCGTCAGCCAGAACAACAGCTTCGAGGTTGCATAAGAAGCCCCCAGTCGATTACCTTTGGAAAGCTCATTCATGATCTTGCCCACTAACTCGATACTCAACATCATGTGAAAACTGGCATAGGTATTAGCCTCTTGTTGTAACGACTCCCAGGAAAAAGCCCTAACATCGCGCAGGAGCCTGCCAATGGACCGATCCTTGTCGAGCAGTATGCGACAGTCAGACAAGCCGGGCACCACCCATATGGCTCTGCTGGGCTTGAGCATGTCAGCACGAACTTCTGCTTCGGTTTTCACGCTGATGCTCACCAGGCGACCATCCCGGTATGCCAGGCCTTTCTTTCGCTCGTCCTGCTCATCCCTTGTGAAGCAAGCTATGTCTACATCGCTGTATATAGTTGCCTCACTACGGGCGTAGCTGCCACCCAGAACAACACCCCTTACACCTTCATCATCCAACTCAGCTACGAGCGTGCCCAGGAACTGGTCGGAAAGGTTCACTTTAGCACACCACTCTCCCGCATACCTCTCAGCGTTTCGTGGAAGGCGGTGGCGGTCAGGGCTATGTCCTGGGGTGTGTGGGCTGTAGACATTATCCCCGAATGGCCCGACATTAAGTCGATGCCACGAGCCATCATGCCGCTCTGGAGAGCAGCTTTGACTTCCGGTTTGTTGCCCTGACGCAATGTGAGGGTGTCGGCTGAGCCGGAGACGAGGGCTCCGTCAGGGTTAGCCTTTGCTCCGCGCCCCAGCAAGATGTGGAAGATAGGGCCGTCGCCGTAGACGCAGCTCCCCTCTATCCCAAGCTCGGCGATTGCCCTGTTCATCTCCATTATCAACTGCTCGCCTGTGTTGGTTATCTCCTTCTGCGGCGCGCCTGTGGTGGCTATCTTAAGCATAGCCACGCCCGCTGCCGCGCTGAGAGGATTGGCATTGAAGGTGCCGGGGTGATTGATGCGATGGTAGCGGTTCCACTCAGGATCGCCGGGGCGGAACTCTAAAACCGCCATCACCTCTGCTCTGCCTACCACCGCGCCACCCGGCAGGCCGCCCGCAACTATCTTCGCAAGGGTGGTAATATCAGGAATCACGCCCGTTAGTTGCTGGATACCGCCGGGAGCATAGCGGAAGCCGGTAACAATCTCGTCAAATATGAGCAGAGCGCCATGCCTGCGGGTAGTCTCCTGCAACCCCTCCAGGAAACCGTCGGGTAGCGGTATGGTGCCGTATGATGCGCCTGTCGGCTCCAGGATCACACAAGCGATGTCGCCTGGCCGCTCGGAGAAGATACGCTCGACAGCCGACAGGTCGGTGGGCGCAACAACCACCCCTTCCAGAGTAGCATCCGCCACGCCCACAGATGAAGGCACGTTGAATGGAGCTTGAAACCCGGCGGTCATGGCGTCTGACCAGCCGTGAAAATGCCCCTCGAACTTGAGAAAGCGCTGGCGGCCTGTATACGCACGGGCGAGGCGCACTGCCATCATCGTCGCTTCAGTGCCTGAGCCGGTGAACTTGACGCGCTCGGCGGAGGGTACCAGACGCTGTATTAACTCTCCCCATTCCACTTCGAGAGGGTGCGCCGCGCCGTAGTGTGTGCCTCTCGACATCTGGCTCTGCACAGCGTCCACTATGGCCGGGTGGCCGTG
Source organism: Chloroflexota bacterium (assembly GCA_015478675.1). The sequence goes on from JADMIH010000040.1 coordinate 5,522, forward strand.
ACCTAACAGCAATGCGCCATGACCCATCCAGAAGTCTACATACTCGTTGCCGTCAACGTCCCACTTGCGCGACCCCTTAGCTCTGTTTATATAAACAGGCTCAAGCTCGCCAAAGTAGCGGTTGTCGTGCGTAACGCCGCTCGGAAAGAGCTGGAGAGCGCGCTCATAGAGCTTGTGCGAACGATCATGCGGTAACTGGACGTCGGTTTCTTCAGCGTGCAGGCTTGCCATATCTTCTAGATCCTCTCTAATTGGGCAACCGTTCGCTCGTTTTGTACGTTGCCTGTGTTCAGGGTTGATTTAGGCTCAAGGAGCAGTACCTCTGCTTCCTCTTCAGCAATGGGCAGATGCTCAATGCCCCTGGGGATCACCACAAACTCTCCCTCTTCCAGCTCGATGTCGCGATCCCGCAGCTTGATCAGCAATTTTCCCTTTACAACCAGAAATAGCTCGTCCTCAGCTTCGTGGTGGTGCCATGTAAACTCACCCTTGAGCTTTACCAGCTTGATGTATGAGTCGTTTAGCTCGCCCGTGATCTTAGGCGACCAGTAGTCACCAAACGAGCCGAACTTCTCGGCGAGGTTTACTTTGTCCATGAGTGAGCCTTGTCTGTCATAGCCTGCTCAAGATATTCACTAAGAATACACTCTACTGACATTATCGAACCTCCCGCAAGCGCCATCTCCGGGTCTATTTCTTGAGGAGCCGGGCGAGACGGCGAAGGAAGAGGAGCGCTACAACAGCAGCGGCGCCAAAGAGCGCCAGCCCCCGCTCGGTTGGTGGACGCTCCACGACAACGCCGCTGGGGGGCACGTAGCTGCGCATTCGCCACCAGAGGCGCAGCATTTCCAGGAAGGCGCGGAGCACTACCTTGATGCTCGCTCCCGATTGCTCGCCTTCGGTGCGGGCGTAATGGTTCACTCCTACCTCTACAAGACTGCGGCCCTGGGCTTTTGCCTTGGCGAGTATCTCGGTATTAATGAGCGCGCCCGGCGACTCCAGGTTGATACCCTTCAACACATCGGAGTGCATAACCTTAAAGGCGCAGTCTACATCCCGCACGCGTATATCGAAGAGGAGCATCACCGCCAAGCCAAAGAGCCTGGCGTTGAGGAGCCGGTGCGCCGGGTCATTGCGCTTGATCCTGTAACCGGCGACGATGTCGTACTCAGCGACGAAAGGCGTCAGCCTGTGAATGTCGTTGATGTCGAACTGCCGGTCCGAGTCCATGAACATGATGTAATCAGCCTGGGCAGCGTTGAAGCCACTGGTGAGGGCCGCGCCGTAGCCGCGATTGACGGGGTGATTGACCACACGTACATGCGGGTTCTCGGCTGCCAGTTTATGCGCAATCTCCAGCGTGCGGTCCTTCGAGCCGTCGTTGACCACAACAATCTCGTAGTCGGAGAAAGCGGTCGGCAAAACCTCTGCTGCTTCTTCAACAACGGCGCGGATATTTGGCTCTTCATTATGCGCGGGCAAAACCAGCGAAATCTTCCCACGCACCTCCGGTTCGGAAGAGGGCTTGTTTATCAGAGTATCAGGTCGTTCCAGGGTCTGGGCCAAAAGTGCCTCCATGCAAAGATCTAGATGGTGTGTCGGGCGCGAGTTGCGCCCAGGATAACAGCCCGGAAAGCGAGCTTACCTTCGTATCACGACAGGCCAGTTTAATAGATAGGCCAATCGAGCGTCAAGTATAGTGCAGCCCTTAGCAGTTACGAGAGCATATCTTCGTCTATCGCGCTCTTCACCCAGTTGACGGAGCTTATATCGCCTTCCGACATGGCGATAGCTATGAGGTCGAGCCGCCATGGGGTAGTGTCGGGGTCGAGATCGTGAGCCGACATATATGCGTAGGCTGCCAGAGCCATGCTGGCCGCTTTACGCCTGGAGATCGACTCCTCAGCCAATCCCGCTCGCCCATGCCTGGTGCGCACCTCCACAAAGACCAGCACCGGCTCCGAAGATAAATCCAGCGGCCCGCCCAGCATGCCAGGGCACTCCGCGATGATATCTACTTCGCCCGGATTCGCGTGCCAGTTGCGCGTAATGACCCGGCATCCATGACGCGCAAGGTAGTTGGCTGCCACATCTTCGCCTATCATGCCCGTCCGGCTGCTCGCTCGTGCATGCTTCTTGCCCTCATCAGTGGGCACATTCGTCTCCCAAGACACTTATCGCCCTCTCAGTCAGAGGCTGGCCTGATATCAGCGCTTTGATCGGAGCAAAGGAACGGCGATGGATTGGCAGCAGACCTAATTCTCCGAGCGCGCTTGCATGCAGCCGCGTACCGTAGCCCTTATGCCGCGCGAAGCCGTAGCCTGGATAGTATGCTTCCTGCTCCTCCATCATACGATCACGCGTTACCTTGGCGACAATTGAAGCAGCAGCAATGGTCATGCAAGTGGCATCTCCCTTGATGATAGGGCGATGCGGAACGTGCATCGAAGGTAGTCTGAAGGCGTCAACCAGCAGGAAATGGGGCTGCACCCCCATGTTATGTACGGCGCGTGACATGGCGAGCCTGTTCGCCGGACCAAGCCCAATCGCATCTATAAGCCCCGGCGACACAACGCCTACACCCACAGCCAACGCTACAGATTTTATCACTTCCAGCAGCTTCTCCCGCGTTGCTGCGGAAAGCATCTTGCTGTCACGCAGGTAAGCAAGCTCAGGAGCCAGCACGTCGGAAGCAAGCAGGTCTGGGTGGGGCAGGATAACCGCGCCCGCCACAAGAGGACCCGCCCACGCGCCACGCCCTGCCTCGTCTACACCCGCAATCAACGTGCAATTGCCTCGGTGTAGCTCAAGCTCATGGTCCCAGTTAGGCGCAATCTGCTGTGATTGGCGCATAGATGCAACACCGGCTGTCATGAAGCTATTGTAGCAGATTCAAGAGGGGATTAGTTATTCACCACCCCACGTGCCCCACACATCGCCCAAAGCCCATCCCTATCCTTTGGTATTTTATTTCGTTATAATACTCAGCATGGGCCATCTGCTTCGCGGATGATACCTGTGCGGCCCGTGGGGCGCTGGGGCCTGGTTCTTGAGGACTCTGAGAACTGGAGCAGATCGAGCCGATGTGGGACCGCACCTCTAGTAGTGGCAGTGAGCACAGGGCACAGGGTGCCATGTGTACTTCTCATTGCAGTTCACTGAAATTGAGGAGTCGCGGTGGCGCAACCGGACGACGAGCGTTCATGGGTCGAAAAAGCACGCACAGGGGATGCCGAGGCGATAGGCGTACTCTATGAGCGCTATTTTGAACGCATATATCGCTATGTCTATCTCAAGGTAAGCGACCCCGCAGAAGCCGAGGACATCACAGAGCAGGTGTTCCTGAAGGTAATAGAGGCTATCAGCGGCTTTCAGTGGCAGGGGTCGTCCTTCGCATCGTGGCTTTACCGGATAGCCCACAACCTGGTTGTGGATACTCTCCGCCAGCATTCCCGCCGGCCCCAGGTCCCTTTAGAGCCGCTGGGTGATGCGTTGCCCTCGGAGGGCAAAGATCCCCACTTCTACGCCGAGCAGAGCGATTTTCGAGACCATTTACGTGACGCGCTGACCGAGCTAACTGACCTGCAAGCTCAAGTGATCAACCTTAAGTTCGGAGCGGGCCTCAGCAACGCAGAAGTAGCAGATCTTTTGCAACGCTCGGAAGGCGCGGTGAAAGCATTACAGTACAGCGCCTTGCAGAACCTGCACAAACTGATGATGTTGAGAGGATACACTTCTCAGAAGGACGCCTGAAGTAGACGCCTATTGCGTACGTAAGAGATAAGGCCATGCTGCCCATAACCTTATGCCCTGAGCATTACGCAGTGAGCATTACGCAGTTGTGGATAATAGAGGAAATTAGGTAGAGTTAATAGTGGCAAGAGTAACAATACAAGAAGCACTTGATTACTGTCTGGCTAACCCGGAGGGCCTCAGCGCGGAAGAATTGCTGAAGAGGTTCCCCGAGTACCGTGACGAGCTTCAGCCGCTGCTTGCCATCAGCGCTGACCTTGCGAGTATCACACCCCCGCCCGTCCCTGATGACCGGCGCGCCTTGATGAAGCAGCGGCTCATGCGGGCCGCCTCAGCGAGGCAGGTTACAGCGTCTGTGCCTGTTACTCCCCTTCGCTCACGATCTGCAAAAGCAGGGCAGGTGCCAACACCCTGGCTCGTCGCCTGGCTGCGCCGCCCGGCTTTTGCTCTTGCTGCGGTTGTGATATTGCTTCTCGGCTCCGTCTGGTCGGCCTCTGCCAACTCTCTGCCCGACAGCCCGTTCTACAGCGCCAAGCTCACCTCAGAAAATCTGCTGCTCAACTTCGTAAGTAGTGCGGCTGACAAGGTGCGACGGCACATGGACCTTGCTAATGTTCGCCTCTCAGACCTGCAAACGATGCAGAACCGGAACAAACTGGCCGAAGCTGGCCCCGCATTCACCAACTACAGCTACCACTTGAGCAATGGTGTCGCCATCTGGAACAGCACAACGGGCGATACACGCACGGAGCTCGCCAGGATACTCTATATATCAAGTGTCGCGGGCCAGTACACTTTTAGCGCTCTCAGAAGCACTCTCTCCAACTCCTCTACCCAGCTACAGGACGATTACAACCAGACCGCAAGAGCGCTGAACGACCTCAACACAAATACTGCACAGGTGCTCGAAGCCGCCCGCGTAGACCCTGCTACGCTTTTGCAGTCGGGCGCACCTGAAGTTGCCGATGTGGCCGGCCGCGCCCGCATAGACGCACGAAATCTACTTACCCCTGTACCGGCAGTTGAGCTTTTCGCGCCCAACCAGAGCGGCACCACGACTGCTGTCGCAAGGGAAAGTGTTACCTCTACAGTTCAGGCAACACCCGAACAGACCTCCAGTGTGCTTGCGGCTACTTCATCAGTTGTGGCCTCTACAGTGCTACCAGGAACACCGACAGCCCCCACAAGCGTGACGCCAGCCGCAACAAACAGCCCAGCCGCTACTTCCACCTTGCCCGGGGTGAACGCCACCGCTACGCCTGCCTCCGGCAAGCCTACTCCGCAGGCAAGCCCTTCTCGCAGAGCCACCCCCGGAGCCACGCCGCCACGCCCCGGCGCTACAAGCACACGACCTGCCGCGCCAAGCGCCACTGCGCGGCCACCCTCACGTACACCTACGGTCTATCTCGTGCCCACAAATACGCCCCTACCAGCGAGCACAAGCATTCCGACAGCTACGCCCGCGTCCACGTCCACGTCCACGTCCACACTCATCACGGCAACTGTGTCGAGCGCAAGTAGCTGTGGTCTCACTGTACAGAGCGTGCTGACCTCTTGCAATGCTCAAGGCTGTTTGAACTGGATTGCCATTGTGGAAAATACCGGCTTCGACCGCATCAAAGCGACATGGATAGCCGAATTGCAGATTAAAAGCGGGAGTGGCAACTTCCACGCGGTGGCTTCCGATCAGAAGAAAGTGAACGTCGCACTGGGCGCTAACAGTATATCAGGCAATTTTTGCGTTACTCTCCCCGCCGACACCACCAGCGTCAGGGTCAAGCTTACTATTACTGCCGACGACAACTCTTGCTCTGTAGCTGCTACTTCGAGCGCAACTGCGCCATGTCTGGCGGCAACACCCACGCCTGTGCCTCGCCCCACGCGCGAGCCTACGCAACAGCCCACTCTCCCGCCCAACGCAACAGATGAACCCCGGCCAACCCGCGCGCCGCGTGCCACCCCTGAACCACGCAGAACGCAAGGCCCCGAAGAAACACGAGAACCTGACGAGAATCCTGATCCCTCTCCCCGCGAAACCAGGCAACCCAGACCGACCAGCGAGCCTCAGCCTTTTTCTGCGCCAACAGGCTTGTAGCCCCCGTTGCCTGGCGCTTCTTTTCACGTACGTTCTATCGAAAGGGAACTCTTCCTCTCAACGCCGCTTGAGGGCGCTTCTAAGTCCGGCTTTTTCAATCTGGGTGAAGGGCTGCATTGCCAGGAGCACGACTGCGTACACTACCAGAAGCATAAGGCCCGCGCCCATATAGAGCGCGAAGTCGCCCCACCCGCTATTCCACTTCTCCGTGATGGGCCAGAGGAACCAGCCCACCAACCCGGTGGCAGCGCCTGCGAACAGAGGCTTTGCCGCCAGTGCAGGCACAGCTACTCTGCCCAGTTCTCCGGTGGTCCAGAAGAGGAAAGGCCCAAGCAGCACAAGCTCGCTCAGGATAGTGGTGGCCGCCGCGCCGTAGATGCCGAAGGGCGGCACCAGTAGCAAGTTGGCAATCACATTGAAGGCCACCGTAGCCGCGAAGGGTCCTGTGATCAGCCGCTGGCGGTCCAGGGCTATAAGGACATATTGCGTTACACCGTTGATGAAGCTAAAAGGCAAGAAAAAGATAAGTATACGCAAGGCCCCTGTTGAGTAAGGCACATATGCCTGCCCCGCCATGACCCATATGAGCAAGGCGGCGTACCAGACGGTCAGCGCGATAATGGGCACAGCGATAATCAGCATCACCTTCAGGGTGAAAGCGTACTCATAAGCGAGGCGTGGCCTATCAGTGGCGGCATGGCGCGCCATGCGTGGAAAGAGCGCCAGCGTCACCGCAGGAGTAATAAGTAGCACAAAGTTGAGGAAGCTATAGGCTGCCTGGTAACGCGAAACGTCTACATCGCCCTTGTCAGCCCGCAAAATGAAGATGTCAACCCTGAAGAATAAAGTAACCAGCAGGGCGTTCAGCATCAGAGGCCAACCTATTTTCAGGAGCGATGAGGCGGCATTTCGACTTATCCTCAGCGCAGCCAGCCCCGGCAGGCTCATCTCCGGGAAGTCGCGCTGCAAAATATATCCAAAAGCAAGGGCAGTTACTACAGTCGAAGCAAAGGCGGCAAGCGCCAGGCCCACTATGCCCCAGCCCAGCAAGATAGCGCCCACACCGAGAGCTACATTCAGCGCCGATGTAGCCACTCCAATGCCTGCGGACAGCGACATCCTCTCGCGGGCATAAAGCAGAGCCGTAACCGATCCTGAGAAGGCTCCCGGCAGCAAGCCCAGCGATAAGACGATCGTGACCCAAACCCCATCGGCGCTTATCTGCGATATAGCCAGGTAAAGCGCTATGAACAGCGCCACAGGTACAAAGAGCGCGAGGCTGATCATAGCGCGCAGAGCCAGCGTTTGCCGGAAGATATCGGCCATCTGTGCGCTGGCGGTTGGCCCACCAACCGCTTTAGACGCTTCTCTTGTGAGCAGCGTGCCTAATCCCCATTCAGAGATTGTACCGGTGATGCTAAAAAGAAGGGCAGCGGTGAAGTAATTGCCCAGAGGCGCACCGCCAATCCAGTGGTACTGCACGATGGCGTATCCCAGCATCAGCACCTTGGTGGCAATCTGCGCCGCGAAAGGGTAGAGAGTGTTTATTGCTACGCGGCGCGCCGTGGAAGTTGCATATACCGTAGAGTTTGCAGATGCTATAGGGCCAACCTCAAGCGCAGCTTCCGGCGCGGGTAGTGGCTCTAAGCTCGCGCTCTGGCTTTCTTGCTCTAACATGGTTGGCCTGCGCCGGAAGCCATTATCCGTTCCACTTCAGGGCGATTATGAGGAGCACTGTAAGGGCCATCATGAGGATCGCCGCCATTCCCGCGCAGCCGATGATGATTACGCTCGTCTGGCCCTTCGCTGCCTTTGCCTTGCGTGTGTGCCAGTATTGATCCTGTGCCTGCACGATGGCATCATACCGCCCAAGCAGAGCGCGCTCCGCCATGAGCCTCCTCATCGAGCCGCGATGCTCCTTTTCGTATGCGCGCAGCTCAGGCAGTGTATGTACCACCGCCGAAAGGTTAGGCGTGTAAGGAGGCATCTTGCCCCACAGGTCGTATGCGTCCGATCCCAGACTCTCCGGTCCTGTAGCCTCCACATTTGTGTATCTGCGAACCCGTTCCGGGTCCTGGCTTGATAGGAGGAAAAGCACAGTAAGGTCCCACCGCTCTCGCGAGGGCGGAGCAGGATTCTTGTCGAGAGACAGTTCGGCCCAACGCTTGTACAGCCTATCAAAAGGGTCAGTGCCGGGCTCTGGGCCTGCCATCATGACCCCACCTCTTCATATACGCCAAGCACGATGCGCGCTGCCGCCCCCCAGGTGAATCGCTCTACCTGCGGTGGCCCACAAGCAGATAGCCTGGCTCTCAATTGGTTATCGGTGAGTAATTCCGCCAGCCCACAGGCTATCTCCTCCACCGAGCGAGCATCTACAGAAAGGGCGCATTCGCCCGTCACTTCCCGCAGCGCGCCATCATTCGACACGAGCGCAGGCACCCCGCAGGCGAGGCTCTCCGCCGCAGGCATTCCAAAGCCCTCATAGAGGCTAGGATAGGCAAAAACCGCAGCCGAGTTATACAGGAGAGGCAACTCTTCATCATGCACATGATCCACGAAGGCCACTTTGCCCCGACCCTGGTTTACCCGATGGGCAGCTTCTAATACCGGCTCGAAAAGCCAGCCTTTGCGTCCCGCCAGCACAAGCGCCACTTCACCAATACCAGCGTTGTTATTGACTAGCATTCCATACGCCTCTATCAGCCTTTTGAGGTTTTTACGCGGCTCCAGCGTGCCTACGTGCAGGATGAACCGCTGCGGCAACCCCAGTTTGCGCTTTAGCTCTTCTTTTGCCAGGTCGTTCTGTACAGGTCGAAACCTCTTCTCGACGCCATTATACGCCACAGTTATCTTAGAGGCGGGCACGCCCAAAAGCTCCATAAGATCGCGCTTCGTTTGCTCCGATACAGCGATTACGTGATCTGCCCGTCGCACGGCAGCAGGCACTGTCTTGCAGAGGAAGGCAGCCAGCTTAGGCTCGGCGCACTCAGGCACAACAAGAAAAGAGAGGTCATGCACCGTAATAATATCCGCGCCTGTCTGGTGGGGCGGCGAAACAAAATCGGGCGAGTGTACTAAATCACATCGCCCTGTAAAGAGTTCCAGGGGCAGCGGCAGCCTGAGCCTCTGCCAGATGGCAAACATCTGCCGCACAGATAGAGGTAGGGGCACAGGTTTGAAGTTGCGGTGCGACCTGAAGAGCGCCCTCGCCTGGGCAGTTTCGGGAGTAGGCCTGGGCAACCCGCGCGCCGCATAAAAGAGAGAGTAATAGTTTCTCTCATCAATCTGCGCCAGCGCCGCTGCCAGAGACCGTGTATAGCGCGCTACTCCAGCCCCAGGGTAAATGCCCGTTGTGTAGTCAATCGCGATCTTCATAATGTAGCGTGAAAGATTGATATTCGATACGAGATCAGATAGCTGACGACGGAACCACCGGCACCACAAAGAGCGCGTATGAACGCAAGGTGTCAAGGGATTTACGGCGCATTAGCATAGGTGATCAGGCTTTACCAGAGCAGGGATCATTGTACATACGATGAGTTCAACTTGTCACCAAAGGCGTTACCCCTGATTTCTAACGCCGTTTACTTATCGCGTAAAGAATGATGCCGCCGACGATCAAGCTCCAGTAGTTTATTATGCGGTCCAGGATAGCGATAGAGGCGGCAAGGTGCTCATCCTTCAAGAAAAGGAGGAGGGAGAGAGTGACCGCCCCTTCGACGAGGCCCGCGCCGCCAGGAGTAGCCGGTACGGTGGTGATGAGCGAGCTTAGAAGGGCGATAAAGATCACCGCTGAGATAGTTACCTCATGCGCGTCGAGCGAGCGAGTAACGAAGAACAAGCGCCCGGCTTCAAAGAACCATATCAGGATCGTATAGCCGAGCAAAGAAGGCAGGCTCCGGCGCTTGAATGAATGAAGTATGCCATACTGGAAGCGCACAAACATTTCGCGGAAGCGCTGTGGCACCAGCCCTAAGATAAGGGCCCCAAAGAAGCGCAGCCCGACAAGTCCAATGATCAAGGCAAGGACCATAAGCCCGCCGAAAAGAATGATCAGGTTGAGGTCGAGCCCCTTGTTGCTGGAGAGCCTCTGCCCAACCAACCCGAAGGAGGCTACCAGCAGCCCGAAAAGTATGATCAGGTCCACTATCCTCTCAGCAAGGATGGTGCCTATTGTGCTGGAGAAAGAAACCCCATAGTTGCGCTTGAGCAGATAGCTGCGATAGGCGTCTCCCAGCTTGGCGGGCACGATGCAATTTACGAACCAGCTCAGATAGATTATCTCGACCAGCCCATTTATGCTGGGGAACTCTTTTGCCTCATTTTCTTCGTAGCCGACGTTGTTGAGGAGGAGTTTCCAACGTGCGCCCCTGACCCAGAAAGCGGCGTAGTAAATAACAAAGCCCGCCAGCAGATAGAGAGGGTTGGCGGTGAGCATTATGCTCCACGTTTTCCCTATGTCTATATTGAGGCGGCTAAAGATAAATACTACTATACCGAAGGCAAGGACAAAGGAGATAATTGTGCGCGGGTTGAGCAGCTTATGGCTGAGCCAGGAGCGGTCTTCGGAGATATCCTCGACCGGCTTCGCCATGATAGGGGCTTCCGCCTCTATCTCTGCGCGCTCATCAAGGGGGATAGCGATACCGCCTGTATCTACATCTAATTCAGGTAGTTCTATCAGCGAGTGGTGCTCGTGAAGTCGAGGCGATGTACGCGTGGTAGACGGCAAATTATTTGCCGCAAGGCCAACAGCTTCACTGGCTTTATGACCTTCCTCTGTAGCTTCTGTCTCTGTGCCTGTACGTCCTTCGGGGTCTACTATCGTGGGGCCTCCGGGAATCCAGAGCGTGGTTTGCTCCTGCCGCTCAAAAGAGTCTCACGTATATTACCACAAAAGCCCAAAGTAGAGGAAAACGAAACGTGAAGGTAAGCGTTCAGATTTTAGGGTGGAGCAATCTTGAAGGAGTAGCTGTGGAGGCGTACCCTCACGCACCCTCACCCCATGCCCCTCTCCCTTCATGGGAGAGGGGCATGGGGTGAGGGTGCACATATACCTCTACTCTGAACGCTTACTTTGCTGGTGATTACCCACATCTCAGATTGAGCGCAAGGTTCCCGCTTTTGTGGCTGGTTCTATGGCTGGCGGCGTGCCATTGCTTATCCTGTGTCGCCTGGTAGCAATAGACTTTCAGGCGTGGGTTTGCTCTAAAGATGAGCAGTCTTGCTTGGATCCTGAGATGTGGGTAATCACCAGAAGTGGTGTTGGAACTGATCTCGCATACTACCACCAAAGAGGAGTTAGTAGTGACGGCTCTCAAGGAGAGCCATGCATATCCGACAGGCCTCAGGGTCACTGATGAGGAATTGGCTGCCCTCAATTTGTTCAAAGATGCCTTCCACGGGGAATGGAACTACACTATCAAGCCTCAGGTGCTTTGATCAACTTATCTGTGGAAGGCTGCTAAGATAGTGGGCAGGGCGAGTTGCCTTCTGCCGAACATCTGGCACAGGAGGTATACCATCTCGCCGATACACTCATTGCGCTCAATCCGGAATAGGGGCAATCAGCAGGTCCGCAGGATATTGCTTACAAGTGGAATGGGCAGGATTGAGGAACAGTTTAATCTTTCACTACGAGGGGATGCAATTCCTCCATGAGAGCCTCGGAAGCATGGTCCATCCTCAAACCCTCCACGGCGCGAATAAAGCGCGGCACATCAAACTGCTCGACCACAGCGCGGCGTCGCAACTCCACGGGAACGAGGTGGTGGTATGCCCCGAGAGCCAGCATCGGCTCGTAAGCGCGGTAGCGATCGCGAAGATAGCGCTCAACCTGTATAGCCGTAAATGCGGGGATGGAGCGAGGTTCGTCAGTGAACAGCAAGCATAACCCGACCTGGGAAGTCGGCTCTACGGGCAAGGTATAAGCCAGCAGATCGAGGATCGCCCGCCCGTAGACGTCTCCGAGCCAGTGGAACCATAGCCACCTGCTACCAGTTGGCACCAGGTCCGGAACCAGTGGTGCCGTCCCGGGAGAAAGCCCAAGCTGGGACGGAAATCGCCTGGCAAGGTCGTAACTCAGGGCCTGCCTTGTCGAGAGATAGCGCAAAGGCGCTGAGTAAGCCGCGTTTGCGCTTTCTCCCAGCCTGTTGTCTCGGTTGACCGAAACCCACAGCGACTCCCCATCGTACCATTCGATGTTCAGGGGTCGGCCTTCCAGCGTCAGTATGTCACCATCAAACCACTGGCGATCTATGCTTGCAACCACACGCTGGCTGTCGCGGTCGCGGATCTTGATGGGCGCGCCTCCCATCTCTATATTGCTGTGCAGGCTCAACGTGCTGTACTCAGCCGCTTGCATATCGACCAATCGGTTCAGGCCCTCGCCCGCACGCCATTCCCCCGGCCGGCCACTCGTCAGGTATCCCAGGGCTTGCAGAGTGCCCAAAAGAAGGCGCAAGTCCTCGGTTGAAAGCATCCCCTCGAACAAGCGCGACAGGGGATTGAGGCGTACAGCGCCTGTGGGGCTTTGCTTGAGTAAGCTGAATATCTGTTGGACGGCAACCGATGGGCGGAAGCCGGACGTTGCCTTTGCGTCTTGCTCTTCTGGTACCTCGGTGGTCGGTGGTCGGTGGTCGATGGTTGGTCGTCCCCCAGCGGCCTCGAGCAGCGCGCCGAATGTAATGCGCTCCAGCGGCGTGCGGTAGAAGCAGGCCACGCGCGAGACTTTCCTGCGGCGATTGGCGCGTCCCACTCGCTGCACGAACGAGTGGGTGCTGCCGGGCGGGCCGATGAGCAACGTCACATCTATGTTGCCCACGTCTATGCCAAGCTCAAGAGTGCTGCTGGCGAAGCAGAGGGCCGCTTCGGCCTGCGCGAACCCCTGCTCGATCTCGCGCCGCCTCTCCCAACCCAGGTTGGAGTAGTGCACGTACACAGCGTCGCCGAAGGGTGAACCCCCACTCCGAGCGTTGCGTATGGCGGCGGCATACCTCTCAACCTCGGCGCGTGTGTTGCAAAAAGCCAGGGCCTTTCTCCAGCCACGTGAGCGGAAAGTGCTCAGGTAGTCGAGCAACGCTCCGACCGTGTCTGCTTCAAGAGCAATTAGCTCGGCCTCAATCGCTCTTGCGCTCGTCAGATTCCCCTGGCTTCCTTGTTCGCCGGGGGTTTGCAGCCGTGTCATCTGTATTACTCTTGCGTTCTCGAAAAATCGCCCGGCAACGTCAGCCGGTTCCGAGAGCGTCGCCGACAAAGCTGCCAATTGCACGTGTGCATCGGTTGCGTCATCGGCATTCGCTGCATAAGCACGCATCTCACGCAGGCGATTGAGCAGAACACGCAACTGGTCGCCACGTACCGTGCTGTCGAAGGTGTGCAATTCGTCCAGCACCACCGCGCACACTCCCGCCAGTAACCTCGTCTGGTTTGACATGAGAGCGTCCAGCGACTCGGGTGTGGTTAGCAGAAGGTCGGCGGGGCGCTTAGGGTCAAAGGTATTGAAGTCGTGGGTCTTGACGGCGCATGACACTCGCAGCGTCTCCAAAGGCATACGGAGGCGTACCCACAGGTCACTGATCAAGGCTCGCGTGGGCAGAAGGTAAAGGATCGTCAAGCCGGGAGTAACGCGCTCTGCCGGAAGATAGCGCTCGATCAGGGGGGCAAGGGCGGCTTCCGTCTTGCCGCTGGCGGTCGGCGCGCACAGGATGACGTTGTCTCCCGCCAGTACAGGGGGAATGGCGGCAAGCTGGGCAGCAGTGAAGTTGCCATACCTGCGGAAGAAAGCTCCCCACGTGCGCGGCAAGGCAGCTTTTAGCGCGTGGGGCCTTACTTTGTTTAGGTGGGCTTGTTGACGCAACTCTATGCTTCAACTTTAGTGCTATGGCTAGCGAGTGAGATTAGCAAAGGGGCTGCCATAGACACTCTCGAACTCACGGAACAATTCAAGTTCCAGGTCTCTAGCAGTTTGTGTTGGCTCTGTTAATTTCCAAGCTATCACGAAATCTTGTGATTGCTCCACCTGCCACACATAGTGGCCACCCCGGTGACCAATCACGTGACCCTGACCGAAGCGGATGAACTGTCGCATTCTCTGATACAGCCCTTTGGCTCCACTACCTTTTCCTATGTAGATGACATGAGCATTGCTTACCCACCTCTCTACAAGCTCGTCCTTGCTAACCGTAGGGTCGCCATTGAACCAACCGCCAGGGTTCACGTCCAGGAATAGGGCTTTACTGTCATGTTCTCGCAACACCACATACACACCTGCTTTCTGTGGCACATCTCTTAGTTTTCCTTGCCCCAATGCTTGAATGGGCACAAAGCTTGTGAAACCTGCTTCCTCCAATGTGCTCCTCTTGAAGTCCATTTCCCACCTCTACACATCTAAGCCATTGCCTTTGACGCGAACTTGGTTTCGTCAACCTCTACGAAGCCTGCCTGTGTGGCGCTTACCGAAGGCAACGGTTGACCGCGCTCAAGCGCTACCTCAAAGTAGAGTTCGAGTGCTTCCTGCATGTTCTCCAATGTATCGGCAACGGTGTCACCAACAGTGCCCACGCCCGGTACGTCCGGAGCATAAGCAGAATACCCGTCGGGCGTCTTTTCTATTACCACCAGATATCTGTACATATCCGCCTCCTGAATGTTGGCAACCCTTCGGGCTATTTGCCAAGGTCAGCAATCTCAAGTAATGCCTTCAATGTCCCCGTTGCTAACTCTTTATTGTGCCTGGGGATAACTAACTGGCCGGATTTCGTGGGGTGGATGTAAACGTCGTGCTTCTTGCCATGCCGATAGAGCACCCAACCGTCTGCTTTCACTTTGCGTACCAACTCACTCGCTTTCACCCATTATACCTTTAACCCCCGCTTCAATTCCTCCAACATATCGCCCCGCTGGTAGTCGGGATGAAGGTATAGGAGGTCGCACACGGTGACGGCGGTGCGGATCAGTTGGCGCAGGTTGATGCGGTGCTGCGAGAGGGCGCGTGACAGCACCCCAGGCACGTTGGAGGCCACCTCAGTGTAGCGTTCAGGTGTGTCGGATGTGGAAGACCCATTGTAAGTATAATCATAGGCCAGCGCGTGGTAGCGCTGAAGTGTGCCAAAGAACTCTCGAATGTCCTTCTCGATGAAGCGGTCATCCAGCCGCACGATCTGGGAGGGGGCCAGCCACGAGCCGACGGGCATCCGGTCTGCGCTCTCTGTCAGCGCGAACAAAAAGAGAAGATGCGGCTCGGAGACGTAGCTTACAGGGTATTCGGAGCGGGGATTGTCCGGGATTGTGCGAGCATCGATGCGCCCGTTGTTCAGGCCGAGCGCCGATACAACCATCGCCTTGAAGAAGGCGTCGGCTCGCTCCCGCTGCGTGGTGCGCAGCAAAGAATAGTGCTCCGACTCGTCTATTAGCACGGCAAGCCCGCTGTATCCGAGCAATGTCGCCAGCGTGCTGATGCCTGTGAGCATGTAGCTGTACTGGCGTGCTGTCTCGCCCGTCACATACATGGGCGGGGGCTTCTTCAGACAGCTTCTCATCTCTGCCTGTGGTTTAGCCTGTCCGCTCAACCACTGCACGATCTGGTCGAACGCCAGTTGGCTGGCGCAATCCTGCAAGGCTAGCAGGGCCGACGCCAGGGGACAGTTCTTCGGTTCGCGTGGGCAGGCCTCAACCAACCACGCTATCGCTGAGGGATTTTCAAGAGCCCTGTTGATCAAGGGAAGAAGGCCGCGCTCCTCTGTGTCTGGGTAGCGTAGCGACGTTACGAGCGCCTCGTAAATCTTGTGCGCCTTGCCGGGGGGCACTTCCACAAGGTCGAGGCTGGCTGAGGCGACCAGGAAGTTCTCGCGCAGGCCGCGCCGCGCGGCAAGCTCGATGAAGTGGCTCTTGCCGAAGCCATAGTCACCGATCACGGCAAGAGCGTCTCCGCTGCGCTCGCGGCTCCTGGCGAGCGCCCTCTCCAGCGTCACCTGCTCGGCTTCCAGGCCGATGGTGAGGGTCTCTGCGTCCTGCACGGGCACCACGCCGACACGCAGCGCTTCAAGTGTCTGCTGGGCGCGGAACTGGTCACCTTCCAGCACCATAGTGCGCGCAGTCAGAGGATGTGCCTTCACCGCGGGCGCGTGGGGCGACTCGTCGAACTCCCTTGAAGGCAAGCGAAAGCGCCTGCCCGATTCGAACTGCACTTCCCACTCGAACCCGCCCATGAATGTTCTCAGGAGCGTGCCGGGGCCGAACTGTGGGTGATGCACCTGTTCCATTTCTTTGGCCTCTACAGGGACCACAGGGTCAATATGGTCCATATGGTCGTGGTAATCCAATACAGGGCCTCCGACCTAATATGGACGCTGCTGCTCGTCGGCCAGCAGTTCGAGGGCGGTACTCTCTCCTCTGATGCGGGCGTCGGCGTATTCGAGGGCGATGCCGGTCTGCCCCTCCTCTTTCTGCCGGAACCACTCTGTAACGAGCGCCTTCACGAAGAGGCGGCGGTGGCTGACCGCCAGGTAAGAGTTGACTGCTGCCTCCGCCAGCACGCGGATGTTCTGGCTCTGTATCTCTCCATCAAGCTTCACGTCGTATGCCACTTCGAAGATGGGCATGAGGCGATAGCCGATCTGCACGAGTAGCTCCTCGTCGGGCATGTCGAGGTGGTCCAGGTCGATCTGGGGGCTAAAAGGGTTGGTGCGAGAGAAGTAATCGGCGGCCTGCACTCTCTGTTGTAGAGCTGGGTACTTGGGCACCACGGTGTGCAGGAAATCGGGCGGCACCGCGTACATGAATAGCGCGCCCGGCAGGTCCTCCCGGCAGCGGTCGATCACCTCGCGGAGGTTGTCGGTGGCGGTCTTCTCGGCCTTGCCGCCGATTGAGAGCATCCGGTCGCCTTCGTCGAATAGGAGGGTGAGCCCCGTGTAGCCCAGGGCGCGCACCGCCTGGCACAGGGAGCGGAGCATCTTGAAGGCGTTGTTGCGGTTGATCTTCTCGGTCACGCCGATCGAGCGCAGATCACGCATATCCTCTGGGGTGACTTCCTCGCCGTGCAGCCAGCGTTCAAGCGAATCTACGCGGCGCTCTTGCCCTCTGAACAGGGCGGTGAAATACCCCTGCACGGCTTTGTGGAAACTGAGACTATCTATGTGAGTTGAGTCAATGGTGTTCAGGAAGGCGCGCACTTCGGGGACCTCTTCCGCACCCTCGTCCTGCAAATCGAGACCGTGCGGGGCGATTATCCGCCGGAGGGTGCCCTCCAGGAAGCGTCCCAACCCGTATTCATCTTCCGCGAGGCTGCCCAGCTCGTGCCATACTATGGAGGATGCCACCGCCCCGTACACCCGGCGCTGATCGTCGTAGGGGCTCTCTTTGGGGCTGAGGTCCACTTTGCTCACGGCGAAGTCGCGCTGCCAGGCGCGGTCACGCACGCAGTAGAGGAAGTGCGATTTGCCGCTGCCGTAGTCTCCCACCACCAGCTTGAACACGGCCCCGCCGTCTGCCAGGTATGAGCCGAGGTAGTGCGTATCGATGGCGTTGAGGAGCGATTCGTTGCCCACGTTGTAGTAGCTCACACCCCTGGGCATGGGGGTACCCGACTGCCCCAACGTCTCGATGATCTGGCGGGCCAGGCGCGGCTCAGGCAACATAATTCAACACTCCTTATTCCCTCGCGAACTCCACGTCCGCGATATACCGGCCATCGTAAGGTGTGTCCCCCTCAACGATCCACATGCTCTTGGTAGCATAGTCGGTCTGGGACTTGACGGCGCTGTGGGCCTTCACGATGTGACGATCGTAGGCCAGGTGCAGGCGGCTGGCGAACTCGTGGAAGTCGTACTCGAATTGCGCCCGCAGATAATCGGTGAATGTGTGCTTGCTTGGCTGGCTGGCGAAGGCTCTACCCTGGCGCAGCAGCACCATCTCTATATAGCAGTCCACGATATTCACCCGAGTTCCCTGTGCCTGCGTGCCTCGTTTGCGTCGGGCGGTCTGGTAAGCCTCGTGGAATTGCGCAATCCAGGCTTTCCCATCCTGATTTCGACCCATGATGGCCTTTGATGCGCTCGCGTAGGCTTTCATTGCGCCTTCTACCGTGATGGGAGCATGTGGCACCACAATGTCTTTGCCGTAACGCAGCACTATGAAGCGTTTGGCGAAGTTGGCCTCAAGCTCGAAGCGCCCGATCTCGAAGCGGGGTGCGCGACCGCCTATCTGTATCCCCTGCTCCGACAGGGCCGAGCGGAGCCTCCGGCCAAATTCATCGCCGAGCACGCGCTGGGCCACATCCAGTTCCTCACGTAGGGGCGGAAGCGTTTCGCGCACGTTCTCTTGTTTTGCCAATTCCAGTGCGGCAAGAGCTTTGTCCAGCCGCACTACGTCCACAGGCTCCGTGCGTAGAGCCGACGACGCATCTTTCAGCGCGCCGGTGAGGGTGGCCAGGCTCTTGAGCTCGCGGCGTATGTCGGGTAGCAGCGGATCCACTGCCTCTTCCTTCAACCTGCTTTGAGAGAACACTTCTTGAGCACCGTTCAGGCCGTCGGGGGAGACGCCTGACCTCAGCATGCTAAGGTCTCGCAGCGCCTTTTGTGCCTTGCTGTGGGCGTTTGTGACCCCCTTGAAAGCCGCCTGCAATCCGGCAACAGCTTTCTGCTGCTGAGTATATGTCTCGCGCAGCGTATCAAGTTGGGTATTCAGAGTTTCGTCAGGCATGATGATCACTCACCTAGTCAATAAACATACTTGGACGCAACCAGCAGATATTTCACCTTTTTCGTTATCTTGGGCGCGAGACCGGCTTGCTACAAGTTGAGGGCCAAACCAAAGGTCACAACGGAGATCCTGTCCTGTTCCTCCGCTTTCCGCAAAAGTGACCTGAGCTGTGTCAGTAGTGAAATCGCGCCTGTAGCAAATCGATCCTATCCGCGCGCACCAGGTAGAGCTCCTGAGTGATTCGCCTCGACCAGACGTTTGGGCCCAAATACTTCAACGGCTCAGGCTTCCCTATGCCTCCGAAAGGGTCTCGCAACACAGCCTCCACCAGGTTTAGCACTCTCAACGCTGTGCGGCGATAGCTTTCTACCCAGTGGCGCAGGTCTTCTCGAAACTCCGACTGAAAAAGCGCCTGGCGCTCACTCACGTTCCGGTGCGTCCTGCTCCGAAGTATCTCGCATTGATTTCGGCTCGGATTACAGCCCCATCTCTTTGCGAAGGTCGTCCACCGTGCCCGGCTTCTCGCTCCCATCGAGGGCACGACTCAAGGCTGCCAGCAGCCTTTGCCGCCTTTGCACCTGCGCACGATGATAACTTCGCGGTCATCGACAACCCTATCAAAATAGGATGCCAGATTCTCCCGGGCCTCTGTGTAAGTAGTTCCTACTGCCAACTTCACACCCCTGCTGCATAATCACCACGTAGAGCCTTCCTGTACGTGGTGATTATAGCTCAAAGGCACCATTCAGTCCAGCGCTAGTGCAGGTTCGACAAACCAGTTGTGTAAACAGTGTTGAAGTTGGTAAACCTGGGCATGAGACCTCCTATGTTTGTACGCACGCTGAGAGCTGAGGAGCAGTCACATTTACAGGCTGGACTGCGCTGTTCTGAGGCATTCACCATGCGTCGTTGCCAAATACT
This sequence comes from Chloroflexota bacterium, assembly GCA_015478675.1. Next base: position 24,993 of record JADMIH010000040.1, read on the forward strand.
GTTAGCATCTAGCCCAGGCCAACGAGCCTCCGAGATTGCCGGCAACCTCGGTTGTGCGACCCAGACTGTGCGTAATGCCATCCATGACTTCCATGCCGAGGGGTTGCAATGCTTGTCTAAAGAAACCTCACGGCCCAAGAGTGTCCCGCCTCTGTTCGACCAATCGAGGTGTGAGGCTCTACGTGAGTTGCTACACCGCTCGCCGCGTTACTTCGACAAGCAAAGCAGCATCTGGAACCTGGAATCAGTGACCGCTGTGACCTATGATATGAGCAAAAGCTCACTTCATGGCTCGTCAGTAGCCAAACCATACGTAATGCCCCTGGGAGTTAGTTTAGACGTTGGCTGCAAACGCGCTAAACATTGGATCACCAGTCCTGATCCCGATTATGCAGCTAAAAAACGTTTGCAGTGGCTGACTGACCAAAACAGCAATCGCCCTGGTTGGGTAATCGGCTATCAGGACGAAAGCTGTTGGAGCAGGCTTAAGCCACCAACCACAGCTACATAGTTGGGTAGCGCATGATGAGCAGGCATGATGAGCAGTTAGGCTTGCACGAGTTAGAGCGCAATAAAGCTGATGAGGCAGACCCCGCTCCTATGGCATTGTGTTGCTACGGGATGCTGCGGGCAGACAACGGGCACCATGGTCAAATGCTCCTACTTAGTCCTACAGCCGCAGTTATATAATGTTAAAATAGATCTCCAAGAGAAAGAAGTT
>JADMIH010000041.1 GCA_015478675.1 Chloroflexota bacterium
TTCTGTGTGCATGAGGACCCAGCAAGAGAACTCCCAATTGGGGGCAGTGCTTACGCCCCAGGGCTTCTCAAGTCCAAAACCAATCAGCGGCACAGCGTTTTCCGCTGCTTGATTTAGCATGCATAAGCCCTGGCTTACAGGGCGAGTATTGTTTACAAAAGAGGCAAAGCTCGGTTATTATAGGGCGGAATTGACCTCTATGGTCTGCCATGTGAGGTCAAGCTCGCAAGAAAGTCCGTGCCAAGAGGCCAGGCCGAAGGGAAGAAACTATTTGAACTCAACAGGAATCTTGAAGCTGATCGGGCGTAAGGTGCAGATCACCCTAGCTGTCGCGGTAGTTGCAACAGCGCTTACGCTTGTTTTAAGGAGCATTGGAGCAGGCAGCGTGGTCGTCTTTATCCTCTCGGCTGTAGCTCTCGCGGCGCTCGCATCGCTCGTGGGTGACGGCACAGACCAGCTAGGACAGCGGATGGGTTCGGGGGCTACGGGCGTGCTACAGTCGGCGCTTGGCAACCTGCCTGAGCTGTTTATCTCGATCTTCGCGCTGCAAGCGGGCCTGGTGGTTGTGGTGCAGACTGCCCTGGTCGGTTCTATCCTGGCGAATACCTTGCTGGTGCTGGGGCTGGCTTTCTTCTTTGGCGGCCTCAAGAATGGCACGCAGACCTTCGGTGCAGGGCAAACCCGCTTGATGTCTACGCTCCTTCTCCTCAGCGTGGCGGCCCTCGCCATCCCGACCCTCGCCACTGCTCCGGGCGGCCCTGACGCAGGCCACCGCGAAGACCTAAGCCTTATTTGCGCCGTAGTGCTGCTGATCGTCTTCGCCGCTAGCATACCATTTTCATTGCGAGGCGGGCCGGGAGCGCATAGCGAGCATGAGGAGGCAGGAGCTTTGTGGCCACTGCCTCTGGCCCTGGGGCTGCTGGCGCTGGCCGGAGTGGGCGCGGCGTTCGTCTCCGATTGGTTCGTGGAGGCTCTAAAGCCTTCGATGGCAACGCTTGGTCTATCGGAGGAGTTCGTGGGCCTGGTTATCGTGGCGATAGCAGGCAACGCCGTAGAAAATGTTGTTGGCGTGCAGATGGCCTGGCGCAACAAACCCGATCTGTCGATCAGCCTGATCCTGAATAGCAGCCTGCAAGTCTCTATCGCCTTGATCCCTGTGCTGGTTATTATCAGCCAGGTCATCCCAGGTGCACATCTTACCCTGGTTCTGCCCATCCTGCTGGTAGCTGCCCTCGCCCTCACTGCACTGCTTTGTGCGCTTATCGTCAACGACGGCGAATCAACGTGGCTGGAAGGGTTAGCCTTGATAGCTCTCTACTTTATAATAGCAGCCAGCGTCTGGTGGGGGCCGGCTATCTCCCCATAGAGGAGCATTCTACTATAACTGCGCGTCTTCACGGTAATGGTGCAACGTTCCACATCCCACCTCTCTACCTGGTAGTGCTCGTTCTTGCTGACCGGGTCGCGTCGCTTGGTCTTGGCTACTAGCCGGAGGCCCGCCGGCAACGACACTTCTGGGTGCGCCTCGTCAAGTTGAGGCACATGGTAGATTGCGCTCAGGAAGTTGATCCCTTTGACCATGCGGTCTTGAGAGTGGTCGTAATGCCACCGGATGATGTCATTCTCATCTGTATAAGGCTTCTCGTAGATGGAGTCATCAATGATGATGCAATCATCAGCGCGTTCGATAGCTCGCACGTGAGGCTTGACGATGTGCCGCAGGTCGGCGGAGGTGAACTTGCATTGCTAGAGAAAGCGTTGGATGCGGCCATGACTGACGCTAGACTGACGCTACCACATAACAGAGCAGACATCCTGTGCCTGTGGTTTGGCTGAACGAGCTAATCAGATAGTCCGAGTACAGGTGCAACAATTCCTTGTCGTTCACCTTTTGGTTTATCCAACCTTGCGCTACGTGAGGTGAGTTACCGTGAAGTTTACCTGCTACATGAGGAGAGTACTAATCCGCACTGACCAGCGCGACCATGGCATCGCGAGTAGGCCCCGCCGATGGGCGTGGTCCGGCGGACATCATCTCGGTAAAGATGCGCTCGACGCGCTCTTGCATTTCAAAGTCATCATCGAACACGCCGGTGCGGTCAAGGAAACCCCCGCGGCGGGTCGTTTTGCGGAACACCTCAGGGTCGCGCATGGCCACGGCTGCGGTAGCTATAAGCATGAAAAGTGGGTAGGAGCCGGTGCGCTTCGTTACGTCAAGCTTCTCGCCCTGCCACATGCGAGTGCGATCATTGTCGGAATCGCGGGCCAGAGCGAAGCGCTCGGCGGCTTCGGGGAAGGTAGCCGCGAAGTAGGAGGCAGCCGCGTCCGCAGGTTCGCCTGGGTGGGTAGCAATGGCGCGGGCAAGCTCTACTGCATGTACCAGCGACATCGAGACACCCAGCGCAAAGCTGGGGTTTGTGTGGCAATATGCATCAGCCACCGGGAGAATGCCCCCAGCGACCGGCTGACCCCCCGGAGCATAGTTGCGCAGGGTATTCTGCAGGCTGCCCATGGGGAGTACAGGGGTGATGGGGCCGGCAAACTGGGGATCGACGAGGGGCTGCATGAGGGGGATCGAGCGGCAGACGGCCATGAACGCATCTTCACGGCGGAGCTCGCGGAGATCACGGTCCCACGTAGGCACCATTATCACTATAGCAAAGGTGAGGTTGTCCCCAATGAAGGTGGCGAAAGCGGCGTAACCGAGATCGCCGCGCGGGAAGGTGAGCCAGGGTCCATCAGGGAAGCGATTGCCCTGGTGGACCTGGAAGTAACGGCTGTAGTAGACGAGATTGCAATCCGACGAATCGATCTCAGGGGGCCTGCCGCCGAGCGTAGGCAACCAGGAGGGCACAGGCGACCGCCGCCCCATGGCATCCACCACCAGGTCGCCTTCGATCTGCTCACCGGTGGAGGTCCGGACGCCCCGGACACGAGGCACTGGTCCTGTATCACCGAACAGGCCTGTCACATGCGTATGCGGGCGAGCGGCGATGTTGGGTTCGGCGAGCGCAGCGTTGCGGAGCGCCCACTCGATTACTTCGCGGCGAACACAGAGGTAGACCATGTCGGGGTCCACGACGGGCGCTCCACCAGGAGCTTTGCGCCAAACCTCGTGATCGAAAGCCCCAGCCGCAAGCAAGGCATCGAACACGTCGGGAAGCGTCTCGCGCAGCACTTTGCGACCCCTGGGTATAAAAGCGTGGGGCTGGTGGAAATGAGGGATACCGGCGCGGGGCCAGCCGAAGGACGCTTGCCAGCTATCGTCCCGGTCTAACGGGTCACGCTCGAGCAACGTAGCACGGTGCCCGGCGCGCGCCAGCACAAGCGCGGAAGCGAGACCGGCCATTCCGCCTCCAGCAACGACAATATTCATACTCAGAATATACTGCGATTCGCTGAGGCAGTCAACAGGTCAGGACGAAAAGCAAGTAACTCGCCTTACGCAGGCGCTCGAGGGTATCAACCATCTCTCCTTCTCCAACATGGGCGGCTCATGGACCTCCTGCGTAAGGTGAGTTACTTAATAGAGGAGGGAGCCTTCATAAATAGGTGGCAAATGGAGGTGGTACATGACTGAACAGGAAGCTGTGAGGCAACTGAAGCGTGGGGACGTGGGAGGGCTAGAGCATCTTGTACAACTGTATGCGGCACAGGCTCTACGAGTCTCTTATCTGGTAAGTCATGACTATGCAACGTCTGAGGATATTGCCCAAGAGGCTTTCTTGCGTGCGTATGAATGCATAGACCAATTTGATGCTGCGTAAGGCTTTGGCCGTTGTTTCTCCATAGAGTGATTAACGCAACACTCCGAGCAACTGTCGTTGACCCCTGGTCCGAGAATTTATGGGTACATTGTAGAGTGTCTTTATCTATACTACATCACATTTCGCGCGCCAATTCCCGCCCCACCCTTCATGGATGTGCAAAACTCCACCCTGCGCCTGATTGACCTCCCTTTGTCCCTTTGGTATACTAATAACTGAACACCTGTTCTACTTATGTCTACTTGGGAACCCCAACGGGCCTCTGAGAAATGGAAGGTTTATAGCTCCCAGGGTGCTCTGAGTACTCATATCAGCTTTGCCACGCAATGGGCTGTGCCTTGTATTCACCTTACCAAATAAGGATAATTAAATGCTCCGAAGTTATAACAAGTCAGACTCAAGAAAAGGATACTCTCTAGAAGCTATGCCACAGGTAGAATACCAGCGTTTGCCGGGCCACGCGCAAACCCATATCGTGGTGCGCGGCGCTCGCGAGCACAATCTCAAAAACATAGACATCGCCATCCCGCGTGATAAGCTTGTGGTCATCACGGGCCTATCCGGTTCGGGCAAGTCGTCGCTCGCCTTCGACACTATTTACGCTGAAGGTCAGCGTCGTTACGTCGAGTCCCTTTCTGCCTATGCCCGCCAGTTCCTGGGGCAAATGGAAAAGCCCGATGTTGACCTGATAGAAGGTCTCTCACCCGCTATCTCGATTGACCAGAAAGGGGCGTCACGCAACCCGCGCTCCACAGTAGGCACCATCACCGAGGTCTACGACTACATGCGCCTTTTGTTCGCGCGGGTAGGGCACCCGCATTGCCCAGTCTGTGGGCGCGAGATAGAGCAGCAAACAGTGCAAGAGATAGTGGACGCTGTGCAGGCGCTTCCCGACGGCACACGCATCATGGTGCTGGCCCCGATCATCAAAGCACGCAAGGGCGAGCACCAGAAGGTGATGGAAGACCTGCGCAAAGCAGGCTATGTTCGCGCCCGCATAGATGGTGAGGTGCGCGACCTTGACACCACTATTGACCTTGAAAAGTACAAGATGCACACCATAGAGGCTGTAGTAGACCGCCTGGTAATCCACCCTCCTGACGAAGGGACAGGGGACCAGGAGTCAGGGATTAGCGACGAAGTAACCTCCAACCCCAAGCTCCAGGCCTTGAATCCAATAGACCCGGATCGTGCAAGGCTCGCCGACTCAGTGGAAACTGCCCTCAAGCTCGGACAAGGGTCGGTTCTTGTCTCGATAATAGATGGCGAAGAGCTGATGTTCTCGGAGCATTTCGCTTGCCCTAACTGCGGTATCTCTATAGGGGCTGTCGAGCCGCGCACCTTCTCATTCAACTCGCCACATGGAGCCTGTCCGGTCTGCACAGGTCTGGGCACTCAGATCGAACCTGACCCGGAATTGATCGTGCCCGACCTCAATCTCAGCATTATCGAGGGGGGGCTTGCACCCTGGGCGCGTTCGTTCCAGCAGGGCGACAGCTATATGGCCGAAATCCTGGAGGGTGTAGGCAGCACGTTTGGCTTCGACCTGGAAACTCCGCTAAACGCACTCAGCGAGGAGCAGATGAAGGTGCTCCTCTTTGGAAGCGAGGAAAAGGTGAAGGTGCGGCACAAGAGCTACCAGGGGCGCTGGCAGGAGTATGACGTGACCTTTGAGGGCGCAATTAATATCGTCAAGCGCCGGCACGCTGAGACCAACTCGGAAACCGTCAGGCAAGAGCTAGAACGCTTCATGAGCAACCGCCCCTGCCAGGCATGCCGGGGCCAGCGCCTCAAGCCGGAGAGCCTGTGGGTTACTGTAGACGAGAAGTCTATATCGCACGTGGGGTCTCTTTCGGTGCGCGAGGCTGCGCGCTTCTTCAACTATCTGGCAGGCGAAAGCGACAAGCCCACTCCCCTCTCAGAGAAAGAGCAGCTAATCGCCCGCCAGGTGCTCAAAGAGATAAAGGCTCGCCTCGGCTTCCTGGTGGATGTGGGTCTTGAGTACCTGACGATCAACCGTACCGCTGCTACCCTTGCGGGCGGAGAAGCTCAACGCATCCGCCTCGCCACACAGATAGGATCGTCGCTCATGGGGGTGCTTTATATACTGGACGAGCCGTCTATTGGGCTGCACCAGCGCGACAACGCCCGCCTGATCAACACGCTCATACGCTTGCGCGACCTCGGCAACACCCTGATCGTGGTGGAGCATGACGAAGAAACTATGCGGGTGGCCGATTGGATCATTGATATAGGTCCGGGCGCGGGGGAGCATGGCGGCAGCGTGGTAGCCGAAGGCAGCTACGAAGACATAGTGGACGCTCCCGACTCGATAACGGGCAAGTACCTCAGGGGCGAGCGCCAGATAGCTGTGCCCAAGAAGCGGCGCAAAGGCAACGGCAAGAGCATCGTTGTACATGGCGCGCACGAAAACAACCTCAAAGATCTGACGGTGGCGTTCCCACTGGGCGAGTTCATCTGTGTGACGGGCGTATCCGGCTCCGGTAAGTCCACGCTGGTGCATGAGGTGTTGTCGCGCAAGCTGGCGCAGGTGCTCAACAGATCGCGGGAACGCCCAGGCGCGCACAAGAGCATAGAGGGGATCGAGAATATAGATAAGATAATCGAGATAGACCAATCACCCATCGGCAGGACACCGCGCTCGAACCCCGCCACATACACAGGAGCTTTCACACCGATCCGTGAAATCTTTGCCAAAGTGCCGGAAGCCAGAGTGCGCGGGTACGACTCGGGCCGCTTCTCTTTCAACGTGAAGGGCGGGCGTTGTGAGGCGTGCCGGGGCGAAGGCATCATCGAGATCGAGATGCAGTTCCTGCCCGATGTGTACGTGCCCTGCGAAGTATGTCACGGCACGCGCTTCAATCGCGAGACGCTGGAGATACGCTACAAAGGCAAGAACATAGCCGAAGTGCTTGACATGACGGTGGAGGAAGCCAACACCTTCTTCGATAGCGTGCCTGCGATCAAGAACAAGCTCAAGACGCTTTGCGAAGTGGGCCTGGGCTACATCCGGGTGGGTCAACCCGCGACCACCCTCTCCGGCGGCGAAGCACAGCGCATCAAGCTGGCAACCGAGCTATCACGTCGCGCTACAGGCAAGACTTTCTACATACTGGACGAACCGACCACCGGCCTCCACTTCGCGGATATAGACAAGCTGCTCCAACTGTTGCAGAGGCTCACCGACGGCGGAAACAGCGTGCTGGTGATTGAGCACAACCTCGATGTCATCAAGACAGCCGATTGGATAATAGACCTCGGCCCCGAAGGTGGCGACGCGGGCGGGCAGATAATTGCCGTAGGCACACCAGAGGAGGTAGCCGACACCCCAGGCTCATACACAGGCGAGTTCCTCAAGCGCGTACTGCCACAGCAGAAGGAAAAGGCCCGTCAGGGAGCGGCGTGACGGATCAGCCCGCCGTCTTCTACAGGTGTAGGGGCTACGGCAGCCCAACAGTAGTAATGGATGCCGGACTTGGAGATACATCCCGCACATGGGGGGCCGTTGAGCCGGAAGTAGCCAGGTTCACGCGGGTCTTCGTATATGACCGTAAAGGCATAGGTGCCAGCCAGAGTGGGTCCAGGCCCCGCAATAGCCGCCAAATGGTGAGTGAGCTTCGTGACCTGTTGTCGATCGCCGGTATCGCGCCTCCGTATGTGCTGGTTGGGCACTCTTTTGGCGGGTTGAACATGATCCTATTCGCCAGTCTCCACCCAGACGAAGCTAAAGGTCTGGTGCTGGTAGATACGCCTCACCCAAACCGGATAGCGGCAGAAAGAAAGCTCCTGTCTCCTGAGCAAATGCGGCGTTACATCGATAGCTTCAACGGCAATAGTGAAGGTATGACTTTGGAGGAGCGCGAAGAGAGCAGCGAGCAAGTAAGCGCAGCGCCGCCGCTACCGGATATACCTCTCGTAGTGCTACACAGTGGAACTTTCACCAGGCCGGCAGGTTGGCCCGTTAGAGCATTAGAACAGAGTTTTATCGAAGGGCAAAAAGACCTGGCAAGTAGGACACCACAGGGCAAGCGGGTAGTTGTAGAGGGAAGAGGCCATTACATCCAGCACGACCACCCTGAACTGGTCATAGAGGCAATCAGCGAAGTGGTCGAGAGGGCGCGTGCCGCAGAGCGTTTAGAAGAGGGGAAACAGAGATAGCAAAACGGTGGCCGAGAATGGCAAGATAGACGGGCAAGCCTCGCCTGATCGCCAGGCAAGTACAAGGCAATTGCCATATCCAGCTATGCAAGGGAACATGTAATCACTTCGGGCACTACTTACCAGGGAGGAACAATGGGACAAATCGTAGAGTTCAGCACCGAGAAGGGCACAGCCAACGCCTATCTTGCTGTACCACAAGAGGGCCGCGGGCCGGGCATCTTGCTGCTGCATGCGTGGTGGGGGCTGAATGGCTTCATCAAGAGGTTGGCCGACAGGTTCGCGGCTGAAGGTTTCATCGTGCTTGCCCCTGACCTTTACGGCGGGCCCACTGCCGCAACCATCGAGGAGGCTGAGAAGCTGGTGAGCAACCTGGATGATCAACGAGCCTCGGCGATTGCGCTGGCGTCAGTGGATTACCTGCTTGGGCAAAGCGCAACCGAGAGCGCTAACATCAGAGTTGTGGGATTCTCCCTGGGGGCCGCTTACGCCGCGTGGCTGACCAAAAAACGCCCACAGATTACCTCTGCCGTCCTTTTCTATGGCGGCGCAGAGCAAGCTGGGCAAGAGGAGGGCTTTGCGAGCGCCACCAACGCCGCCTTCCTGGGCCACTTCGCTGAAGACGACGACTATGAGCCTGGCGAGTTCGTGCCCAGGCTCCAGGAGCAGTTGCATTCGGCAGGCAAGGAAGCTCACTTTTATATTTATCCAGGCACCGGGCACTGGTTCTTTGAGGAGGATCGCCCCTCTGCCTATAACGCTGATGCTGCCGAGCTTGCGTGGACGCGCACGCTGGAGTTCTTGCGTAGATGACTGACTAAGGGCCGCTGAAGTAGAAGCTGGCGGGTATCAGTTACAGGAGAAATAGTGAATGGGTAAAATTATTACAGAAATCGCTGTATCGAACATGGAGAAGTCAACAGAGTTCTACAACGCGCTCGGCTTCACCAAGCAGGACGAGGGGATCGTGGACGAGAACGGCTCGCAGTGGAACAGCATGGCTCTGGGCGATGCGGGCCTGTGGCTCATACGTCAGGATATAGTGCCGGAGTTACAGCAAGATGCACCACGCGGCAACGGAGTCACCATCTATGTGAGCGTTGATGACGTAGACAGCCTCTATCAAAAGGTGAAAACAGAGGGAGCACAGATGAATATCGTCAAGGAGATAGAAACCCTCTGGTATGGCCTGCGCCAGTTCTCGATAACCGATCCTGACGGCTATCTACTCACCATCAACATGCCCATTGAGCAGCAGGAGAAACCGGAAGAGGCCGTTGCAGAAGCTTAACCCCGATACTGAGGCCGCGCTGGCTCACCTGGCAGCTGCCGACCCGGTGATGGCGCGGCTTATAGAGGCCACAGGGCCCCTTGGCCTCACACCGACCACCGACTACTTCTTCACCCTTGTCGATTCCATAGCTTCCCAGCAGCTTTCCGCGAAGGTATGCGCCACTATAGTCAGGCGGATATGTGAGCTTGTCCCGGGCAAAGAGTCGCCTGATGCCGAGGATATAGTGGCTCTGCCCGACCAGATGCTTCGAGATACCGGGCTGTCGTGGAGCAAAGTCAATTCAATAAAAGACCTTGCGGACCATGTGCTCACGGGCAAGCTCGAGCTGGGCCGCATCTCGCAGATGGAAGATGAGGAGATAATAAAGGAGCTAGTAGCGGTGAAAGGGATAGGGCGCTGGACCGCCGAGATGTTCCTTATCTTCTCGCTGGCCCGCCCTGATGTGCTAGCGGTGGATGACTACGGCCTGCGCAGCGCCACGAAGCGTCTATATAATCTGCCGGAGCTGCCCAAACCCGCAGTTATGCGACAGGTAGGCGAGCGGTGGCAGCCCTTTCGCTCGTACGCATCTCTCTACCTCTGGCGGGGGCATGACGACTCGCCAAAGATTGATGCTATGCAGGTACGCGGTTAGGCCACATCAAAACGGAACCGCGCTCCATACTCCTCCGCCCAGCAACAAGGCCATTCTACTCAAATGCCGCGCGGTTCCTGGCTATATACTCTTCGTACTCAGCAGGCACGTCGTCCTCCGGGTAGATAGCGTTCACGGGGCACTCAGGTTCGCAGGCTCCGCAATCTATACACTCATCCGGGTTGATGTAAAGCTGGGGTGCGTCCGCGAAGCCGGATTCGTCCTTGCGTGGGTGGATGCAATCAACAGGACAAACATCAACGCACCCCGCGTCTTTCACGTTGATACAGGGTTCAGTAATTACGTAGGTCATGGTCCGTTATTCTCCTTTGACATGTTGCGACAATAAGCCGCTCAATCAGCATATCTAAAGGATAAGGGACAATAAATTGCTTGTCTTTGCGCTGGAGCAAATAGCAGGGCTTAATAACTATCTCAAAAGGCGATAAACTGGTATAACCTTTGCAAAAAGGAGATTCAAATGGGCAGATTGAGGAAAGATCGACAGCCGCAAGGTGCTCCAGAGCCAAGATAGTTGCTAAGAGCCATAGTAAGCGTTCAGGATAGGGGCATGGGGTGAGGGCAGGCGAGGGCACGCCCGCACAGCTTCTCCTTGCAGATTGCTATACCCCTATTCTGAACACCCACCGCAGGCGGTAAGTTTGCCTCTGCTTCTGCGTGGGTTTATAATGCCTTTGTACTCTATGTACTCTATCGTGATCGTGAAGAAAGGCCGACCCTGTGCAGCAGCCCACAACAGACAGCGAACTGAATAGGCCTGCTTCCGCTTCCCACTCATCTGATTTGGAGGTGGAGAAGGCCCCTGTGCAACCGGTGGTCTCTGTGCCCGCGCCTTCTGACATGCGTACCCGCCCTAAAGGTAACGCCCCTGCTCCTACCACGCCACGCCCACTTAACATTCGCTCTATCACACATGGCGGCATAACCTGGATTGATATAATTCATCCCGGCGAGCCTGAGATAGAATGGCTGCGGCGCTTCAACTTTCACCCACTCCATCTCGATGACACTCTCTCCAAGATTCAGCGCCCAAAGATAGACGATACAGATGAATACACCTTCTTGGTGCTGCACTTCCCTGTCTACTCCAAGCTGGTGCGCGTCACCACCCCTAGCGAGGTAGATATCTTTGTCGGGGCGAACTACTTTATTACATCACACGCGGGTAACCTCAAGCCGCTCCTCCGCTTCTTCAAGCAGTGCCAGGACGACCCGCTGGTGCGTGACCGCGCTATGTCACGCTCCACCGGCTATCTTCTCTACTTCGTGATAGACAAACTGGTTGATTATTGCTTCCCTATCCTCAACAAAATCGACGCTAATATTGAGCAAGTAGAGGATGAAATATTTGAGGAAAAAGTGCGCCGCACAGTGCAGGAGATATCGCTTATACGCCGAGATGTGATAGCCTTTCGTCGTATTATCAAGCCTCTTATGCCCGTAATCGCCAGCCTGGAGCGTAAACACCGTACTTTTCTCAATGAGGATATGGAGGAGTATTTCGGCGATATTTCCGACCACCTGAGCAAGATATGGGACACGCTGGCGGACTACAAAGAGGTTATAGAGGGCCTGAGCGACACTGTTACCGCCCTTACTTCGAACCGTATCAACGAAATCATCAAGGTGCTCACCATTATCTCGGTGGTTCTCCTGCCCCTCACCCTTATTTCAGGCATCTACGGAATGAACGTAGACCTGCCCGCCCAGAGCCACCCTTATGCCTTTGAAATAGTTATCGGCATTATGCTGGCTATTATCGTGAGTATGCTTGGTTTCTTTAAGTGGCGTAAATGGATATAAGCCCTTGTGACGACAGGAGGTCTGGTCGTCTACCGCCGCTCTGACACGCTGTGATTGACCAACTCCAATCGAGATTCCAGGATAGCTCGGCTATGCGGCAGGCGGCTGTTGTGCTCCTTGCCCTCGGCGTAGGGGCGGTTGGCGGTCTCGCTGTAGTCTCGGCAAACCCCCTTGTGCCTTTTGTCGCCCTCATCGGGCTGCTAGCCCTGCCTCTCCTCGTCACGCGGCCCATGGCCGATGTGGTGCTGGTGGTGGGCACAATCACCCTCCTCCCCTTCGCTGTGCTGCCCGTTCGTCTCGCACTATTTACACCTACTCTTCTTGAAATTAGCCTTCTTCTACTTTATGCAGCCTGGCTGCTCCGCTCTCTTACCAACCCAGGAGAGGGGCTGGCGCGTACTCCCATTGACCTGTGGCTTGTCCTCTTCCTCGGTTGTACACTCTTCGCTTTTGTCCTCGGCCTGGGGCGCGACCGCGCGGGCGACGTCATACACAGCTACTTTAAGCTGGTCCTTTCTATAGGTATATTCTTCGCGGCGGGCAACGTGATACGTACCTGGCGGCAGGTGGCGCTCGTACTGCGTAGCCTCATAGCGCTGGGTGCGGCGGTCGCATCAATAGGCATAGTGCTCTGGCGATTACCCGACACCCTGGCCGCGAGCCTTCTCTCACGCCTGAGCGTTGTTGGTTATCCAGCCACCGGTGTTATCCGCTACGTGAACGACGACCCCGCTCAGGGCGAGCGAGCCATCGGCACCCAGGTAGACCCTAACGCCTTCGGTGCGCTGTTAGCTATGGTGGCCGCCTTCACAACCGTCCAGCTCCTGACACGCAAGCCTCTCTTCGCACGCTGGCTGCTGTCAGGGATGCTACTCGTAGATATAGCAGCGTTGGTGCTCACGCAGTCCAGAGAGGCGCTGGCCGCTCTGCTGGCTGCCGCTGTGCTGATCGCCACGATGCGCTACCGCAGGCTCTGGGCCTGGGGCGTGGTGGCGCTTGTGCTCATACTGGCTCTTGGCGTTGGGCGCGGGTATTTTACCCGGCTCATCGTGGGCATACAGTTCCAGGACCAGGCTAACCAGATGCGTCTGGCTGAATACCAGAACGCCCTTAGTATAGTGGCTCGCTATCCCGCCTTCGGCGTAGGCTTCGGCACCGCAGGCGAGCTTGACCTGACCACAGGCGTCTCCAGCCTTTATCTGAGCATAGCCGAGCGCACCGGGCTGATCGGCCTTCTCCTCTTTGGTATTGTGGTCGTTGTCTTCTTCGTCAACATTATCCCTGCCATAGCCCTCTCTCGCAGCCATGCCCCACCGCCGGGTGAGGGCGGCGAGCAGGAGTGGTCTGTCCTCGATTCCGCCCTGCTTGGCAGCACAGCCGCTATCTTTGGCGCTCTTGTCCTCGGCGTGGCTGACCACTTCTACTTTTACAATACCTCGACTGCATTCTTTCCGCACATGGTAGCACTATTCTGGCTCGCTGCCAGCCTGGCTTTCGCCTCCCGCCGCCACTTATTCTCGCCTGGCTCAACCGAGTTAGATTGAGGGTGTGCAATGCGGTATCTTGTGCTAAGACTTCGCATCTCACGAAGGCGCACTTATAGAGAGGCACGTGCCTGTACCGGTCTATAAGTGTATATAGCGGACGAAAGGAGTAGAATGGATACACTTTATGAATGGAGGTCCGAACAGCGGCGGTTACCCCGCTTGCTAGATACACGAAGGAACTTTGACGAGGGAATACAACTCTTTCTACGTCAGCACAGCGCAGTCCACTCTGTCCAGCTTTCACAGGGGCAAGGTTGGTCACTCGAAGATGTGCTGGTACGTGGCCTTACGCCGGAGCAGATGCGGCGAAGTGTACGCCTGAGCGGTGGTGCAAACTCGATTATCTGGATCATCTGGCATATCGCTCGTACCGAAGATGTTACCATGAACCTTTTTGTAGCCGGTCGCCCACAGGTCCTCTCCACAGGCGACTGGGCCGTGCAAATGTGCCTGTCTCAGCACGATATAGGCACAGGCATGGCCGATGATGAGGTGGAGGATCTCAGCAGACGTGTGAGTATAGATGCAGTGCGTGCTTATCGCAGTGCTGTAGGCCTCCGGACCAAAGAAATCGCGTCCCACCTTTGTTGGGAGGATCTACAGCAGGGTATAGACGCCCATCAGATAGAAGCCCTCTGGAAGGCAGGCGCTCTGGATGAGCGCGCTCACGGCCTCGCCTATTTCTGGGCAGCTAAGAAGAAGCGCTTCTTCTTGACTATGCCTGCCACTCGCCACCCCTTTTCCCACCTCAGTCAGGCCCTGGCAATTAAGGAGAAGGTCATATCCTGAACAAACGACGTAGCAAAAGAGAGATAAAGACAGCGGTAAAGGCTTCTTTATCTCTCTTTTGCTACCTCTATTTCTAATGGGCATGGCAAATGTGCCAGCTTTAGTTATCAAACCTTGGTGTGGCGCTCGGTATCGCTGTACACTGTGCCTGTTGTGCGGTTCGTACCCAGCAGCAGTTGTGCCAGCTTGGTGATACCCCAGCCTATGAGCACATACACCACTATAGCCACGAGAGACTCCGGCTCAAAGACGCCTGTGCTTGCCGCTCCCGGGTAGGTCAGGTTACTGCCGAAGAGGCCCGCGAATGGCGCTACCATCCAGTCTGTGAGGCCGTAGATGATCTGCGAGAAGCCCGCGCTGTTGTTAGCCCCGGTGAGCAGTAAAACAAAGCGGAGGACCAGCAATATCGCGATGACCCCCACTATAAACCAGATGAGCCTGCTCACCCAGTCTACTGCGGCTGCCTTATCGCCTGCCGGGTCAACTACCCTCTCAGCCACATTGTGCGACACCACCCGGTCGCTTGGTGCGCTCGACGCGGTGGTTGTCTGTACAGTGGACGCATTGCTCACGGGGGCCACAGGCACACCCGCTGTTGTAGCTGTATCCGCAGCCGTAGTCTGCGTCTGGCTCACGGTCGTCTGCTCAGGCTGGCCGGCCACTACTGTCTCATCGCTACGTATAACCTGCCGTTGATTGTCGTTCATACCATGACCTCCTATTTTCTCCAACATGTCGGCGACGCACACTGCGCACCGGGTATTACCTGTAACTATGTTGTCAAGCAAGATGCTCAACCGCATTGTCGTTCGCAGAGCATATCTCCGTACCCTACGAACCAAGACACATTGCGGCCTCTATTAATGATAACGCTGTTTGCTCGCTATCGTTATGCATTACCCAAAATCAGCCTTTGTTACGAGTGTTGATTAGCGATTCTTACAACGGTTGACAACAGCCCCGCTCGGATAGTAAGCTGTGAAAAGCCGGGAGGCACAACGGAGGACCAATGGCAGACGAGCAACAGAAGGCATTACCCGTTACATTGAGCAATATCGAGATACAGAAGATAATCCCGCACCGCTTCCCTTTCCTGCTTGTAGATAAGATAATCGAAATGGAATGGGGTAAGCGTGCGGTCGGCATAAAGAATGTCACCATAAACGAGCCATTCTTTATGGGCCACTTCCCGGATTATGCGGTGATGCCAGGCGTGCTGATAATAGAGGCTATCGCGCAAGTGGGCGCGGTGGCGGTGCTGGGGATGCCGGAAAACAGAGGCAAGCTCGCCTTTTTCGCAGGTTTGGACGAAGTACGATTCAAGCGCCAGGTGGTGCCGGGCGAGATATTACGTCTTGAAGTTACCCTCACAAGGGTACGGGGGTCGATAGGCCAGGGCACAGGCGAGGCCACCGTTGACGGCCAGCTTGCTTGCCGAGGCTCATTCATCTTCGCGCTCGCCAAAGCGCAAGGGAACCAGGGATCAGGGATCAGGGATCAGTAGCAAGTAGAACACCAATCCCGATCCCTGGCTCGTTCTCTATCCGAAGTATCCAAGCTCGTCTTTAGCTTCTTCGCTCATCATAGACGGGTGCCAGGGCGGCGAGAAGACAAGGTGCACCTCCACTTCGTCCAGGTCATCCAATGTCGAGAGCGCCCGCCGAATGTTGGTGATAAGCTCAGGCCCCACAGGGCAACCAGGGCTGGTGAGGGTCATAGTTATATCAGCTTTAGTATTTTCGACAGTAATGTCGTATATCAAGCCCAGGTCCACAACATTCAACCCCAGCTCAGGGTCAAAGACCTCCGCGCGGATAAGCTCCCGCACCTGATCTTCACCCGTTAGCATTCTTGCTTGTGTATCAGCCATTTATCTTGCTCCTTTCAGTCGAGCATAACCACCCCTATATTATACCCCGTACCGCCCTACTCATCGAAGAGATATGTTGCCTCCTGGTAGAGCCTGATTTCGTTAGCTGCCAGCTTCCTCTTCACCTGCTCATGCCACCAGGCATTCTTTTCTTCAAGTGGTTGGTTACTGCTCAACAACGATAAGGGCACATTTACCCGCAGGGCGCGTGGGTTGATGATGTGGCGGGTAATACCTGTCGGCACTTTTGTTCCCGCCTCGGCCAACTTCAGTATGTCGTCCGGGCTGTAGGGCGGGAAGACAACCAGCCCGCTTATATTGTCGTAGTAAGAAGCAACCTCATCCAACTCATCGCTATTCACTCTGTGAATAGCTACTTGCGGGTCGCCTTTATAAGTGTCCACCATGCTATTGAGCAGGGCGTTGGCGACATGCGTGCCGTGGTGCTCGGTCTCCGGCATACCATCTACGGCGTATACCGTCGAAGAGATATCTTGCTCAGGTATCACAATGTAGGCAAGTATTGCTCGCGCATCAAGCGCGGCCCTGGCCGCTCGGAGCGACACAGGCTGGAGCAACAATCCATCTATCTTTGCAATCTCTTGTAGAAAGGTTGACGGCTTGCGCCCCGTAATAAGGTGGTGCCACGTCACCAGTTGAACCCGCTCCGATTTATAATCCACCACCTGCACCAGCAGATGCAGGCAGCCAAGCCTTTGCACCGCGCTGGTGCGGTTAGCGCCATCCAGCACGACAAAATGGTCAGTTCCCGGTAGAGGGGCTACTACAGGTGGGTTCTTCAGGGTAGCATCCGCCCTCAACCGCGCCTGCAACCTGTCCACCCGCTTTTCATCGGCGTGCTCATGCAAAATCAGCCACTGTACTGGCACCAACTTGAGATCGGGCATGTCCAAAGGTGCGTTCTCTTGCACCCATAGAGTACCTCTATTACCTTGCTGTGACGCCATAGATAGTATGCTCCGTTGCGCTCCACGTAATTATCCTCAGCACAAGACCCCCAAGTTATAACAGAACCACCACAACCGGGCAACCTGAGCCGCCTGCGTATGCGTTCAGAACAGGGGTGCAGGGGGCTTGGCCTTGCCCCTGACGGAGTTACAGGGGTGTCCCCTGGCACTCAGCATGAGTAAAGCCCCCTCTCCCACAAGGGGAGAGGGATATGGGGTGAGGGGGGAGGACACCCGCATAGTTACCTCTTGAACTGTATTATACCTCATCTCCATTTACCCGCCCGCGGCGGAGCTGCGAGTTACGAATTGGCTGTGCGCACCAGGTTATGAGTGAGGAGCGAGGACAACAGCGCAGGCGTTCGCTAAGAATCCCATTCTTGTGGTAGGTCCAGACCTACTATTTGCATCAGGCGTAGGGCGTTGGTAGAGTTGGCTATACCGGGGCGCAGCTTGTAATCAAAGAGCATTTGTAGGCCGCTAGCTGTGTCACGGATTGTCTCGGTGAAGTGGATAGGGTTAGCGGCGGCAGCTACCTCAGGGATACCAGCCAGGTTGAGGTCGTGGGTGGAGACGGCACCTATAGCGCCTTGATGGACGAGGTACATTATTATGCGGCGGGCCGCTATCTGGCGCTCTATATTATTGGTGCCCTGGAGGATTTCGTCCAGCAGGTAGAAAAGACGGCGCGCCTCGCCATTATTGCAGCTGCGTGCAGCGTCAACCACGCGCTTCAGGCGCTGTAGCTCGGCCATGAAGTAGGAGACGCCGCGCTCCAGCGAATCTTCAATGCGCATGCTGGTCCACAGGGCGACGGGTGGCAAGCTCATGGCCGATGCGCAAACAGGGCCGCCTGCCCCCGCGAGCACTATATTGACCCCTATAGCTCGCAAAAGAGTGCTTTTACCCGACATATTAGAGCCGGTAACGAGCAGAAAAGTGCCGGGAGGCCCAACAGTTACGCCGTTGGTGATGCGAACATTAGCGGCGATCAGAGGGTGTCCGAGGTCCTCGGCCATGAGCGAAGTGGCTGCCGGATCGGGGCTGGGCAAGACCCAGAAGGGATTGTCGTGGTAGAGGGTGGCGAGGGAAGAAAGGGCTTCGACTTCGCCCAGGGCATCAAGCCAGGCGCGTGCATGTCTGCCAACTTCGCCTTGCCAGACCTCAAAAGAACGGAGCAGATGCAGATCCCAGAGGGTGAGCGCCTGAATAGGGATGTATAGCTGCGAGGAGGGCGGTATAACAAAGGTAGTGAGCTTGTGCAGCCTGCGCATCTGCTTGTGAGCAGGCACGCCGCCCACAGCTAGTTTCTCCTGTATTTCTTTGAGGATTGGCGCGGCAAAAGGGGCTTTAGAGAGCAATTCAAAGGAGTCGGCGTAGTGGCGAAAGCCAGATTCGCCTGATGTGGCGCTGGTGAATATAGAGTAAGCTGCGCGCCCCGCCGTGAGGGTAAAGGCTATGTTGACGCCTGCGAAGATGAGCCAGAGCGGGTAGGGAGTGAAGCCGAAAATCTGCGCCAGCAGGAGCGCCCAGAGCAGGACGACATCGAGACGGGCTACCCAGGCAAGCCATCTGCGGCCCGCGAGCCAGGGAGCGCCCTCAGCCCAGATAACAAAGGGTTCGGGGTCGGGCTTTTGGTCCCCGAGAAGTCTGCCGCGAAGGGTAAGCTCATCGCGCAGATCTATCATAGGAGCAAGCTCGGCGACTGCCCGCTGGCGGTCACGCACCACTTCGGGGGGCGCGAACGTCTGGAGCCAGTGGCTGAGGGTATTCTCGCCCATCGTTGTGCCCACTGTATCGAGGAGATGGAAGAGAGAAGCCCTGCCGAATATATCCAGGTCGGCAGCGTACGGGTCGTCCGGCGCAGCCTGCACTGTGTGCCGCGAAGGGAAGTCTACCCAGTGGCGCGCCAGTCGTGCGAGCGCCTCGGTGTTGATCTTCCAGAGAGCTTCGTGGCGGCGGCGCAAGCTGCCGACCGAGTTATGGTATCGGACGAGAAGCACAAAGGCTATAAAGAGAGCCAGGCCAAGCGCCCAGAGGAAGGAGATACCTTGCCATACTGCCCAGAGAACTGCTGCTGCTGCTGCGAAAAAGGTGAGGAGCCGGACATTGCCGATACGGTTCCAACGCTCAGTCTCAGCGTCGAAGTCGCGCTTGAAGCGGTCTGCGCGAGATTGATATAGCTCCTCCGTGCTGGGTGAAGGTTGGATTGCCCTTTGTTCACTTTGAGGTTGAGTGGTCTCTATTGCGGTCATACAGCGACCAGTATACCATTTTAGCCGGCGCTGGGCCTTGCCCTCAATGCTATCAGCAGCGACGGCATCAAAATTGCCTGGCGCACAGTGATATGATAAGCTCCTGTTGCTGCTGTTAGAGAGGAGACAGTCATTAGAGTTCCCAGAGAGGATTACGGCATGGGTAGGGATGACCATTATATCTTTATGGACGGCTGCGTGGTGAAAGGGTGTAAGCCTTTTATCGCCTTTGAGAAGACCTTCGGAGAGTATGCGGCTCTACTGAGAAAGTTGTATATGCATGGCCACTGGGGACGCTTTGAGCGCAGATTCATGGGACTGCATAGGCCGGCGTATTTCAACTTTGGCGATTGGGTGCAGTTACATGTACATACGGCACAGTCTACGCAGAATATACGCACAGGAGCTGATAGGATTGATCGCATTTTGAGGGGCATAAGGGGTCATGGCGACATTCATATGTTCGGTACAAGCGCGGCTGGATCGGCTATGTTGGAGTACTTCTTACTGACGGACCCCGATAGACTCTATTACCATCCTGATAATGAGCATGAGTTGAAGCCTGCAAAGAAGTACGACATTGACGTGCGGATTGCAAGCCTTACGACTATCGATGCGCCAACTAACTGGGTGCCCTTGCGCCACGACAGTGGGCGGCTGAGACGATATTATGGACGTGACGCCCTGGGGCGGTATTTGGCAGGACGCACAAGAATCAAGGCTGGACCCCATGTGCCGCCGGAGAAGCACACGACACGCACTGAGGATGTGCCTAACACCTGGGTAGAGGCAGAGCCGGTGGCGGGGCTTGATTACGATGATCGACCGCACTATGAGTATCTCCCGAAGGCGAGCATCGAGCGCCACATCTATACCGGAAGCCATATGTCGCACGAAACGCGAGAGTTCCTGGCGCGTATATGGAGATAAGAAGAGAGCGCAGACTTCGGTTGCCGCTAAACTTGGCAGGGGATATACTGCTAGACCAGCTAGCGGCGAGCACTCATCGTCTGATCACCAAGACATAGCCTTGCTGCAACGCGTAACTCGTAACTGCAATTCCGTCACATCGGGCGACGTGCGCCTAGACCAGGTGGTGATCCAGCGCGTAGCGAGTGGCGGCGCTGCGGGTGGTGACGCCTATCTTGTTGTAGATGGAGTAGAGGTGAGCCTGAACGGTGCGGGGGCTGACGGATAGCTCGTTGGCTATCTGTGCGTCGGTGAGGCCGGAGGCAACCAGGTTTAGCACCTCCATTTCGCGCCTGGTAAGCCCTACCGCAAAGGGCGGCGCAGGGAGAATAGGCGGCGGAGCGGCAGGGGCGTCGAGGTGGCTCTGCAAAGGGTCTCTGCGCGGCAGCGTTGAGCGGTTGGTCTTATAGGCGTCGTTGAGGGCGTATGCTATGGCATCTTCCAGAGGAAGGGCCGCGCCTGCGGTCCAGAATGCACTGAAGCTCTCTTCGCCCCTCCTGCCGCGTATGGTAGCCAGGCTTTGCTCGTAGCGAGCCCGGTCCGAAGGGTTGAGGGGTGCGCCGACAGCTTTGCGTAATGCCGCTGCGGCCCCGAAGAGGCGAGCCGCCCGCTCGTCTTGCTCCAGCGCGCCTGAGAGGGCCGACATCGCTTCCAGGCACTCGGTCATCCCTACCTTGTCGCCAAGCTCTCGATAAAGGGATAAACTTTCTTTGTATAGCGACTCGGCAGAAGTGTAATCGCCTGTGTGCATCGCCGCCACACCCAGGAAGAATAACGAGCTTGCGATACCACGCGTCTCGCCCAGGTCGCGGTACAGCGAAAGGCTTTCTTCATACAGCCGCGTGGCCTGCTCGGAAGCGCCTGAGTAGATCGTTACGTAACCGAGCAGGAAGAGAGAAGCCGCGATGCCATGTTTTTCGCTCAATTCACGGTATAGAGAGAGGCTTTCATCACCGAGGATGGCGGCCTGACTGTAGTCGCCGCGATATACGGCTTCGTATCCCAGGTTGTGGAGCGAGTTAGCGATGCCCCGCCTATCCCCCAACTCTCGTCGGATAGCCAGGCTTTCCTCGAACAAGGCTGTGGCCTGCTCGTAGTCCCCTCTGTTGTTGGCAAGCACACCCAGGCTGTTGAGGGAGAGGGCGATCTCGCCTTTATCTCCTATCAGACGGCACGTTTCGAGGCTGGCGTTGAGTAGCTCACCGGCATCGGCGTAATCACCCTGATAGACCGCCAGCATACCGGCGGCGTTGAGGGCCGCGGCACGCGCAGCGGTGAGGTTGCCGCTGGGCACAGCGAGCGCGCCTTTGAGCCAACGTCGGCCTTCGCTCAAGTAGCCGCGCATTTCCCAGAAGCGCCACAGCGCAGCACTCAAGCGGAGGGTGGCTTCTGCCCCTTTGCCCACGCGTGCGCTGCGGTCGAGGGCCGCGCGCAAGTTATCGTGCTCAGACTCCAGACGGTCAAGCCAGAAGCTCTGTTTCTCGCTCAATATCTCTTTTTGTGCCTGTTCAGCAAGATTCAGGTACCAATCCAGGTGCTTGAGCTGGAGTTCCTGCTCGCCGCCGGAGGCTTGCAGTTTTTCGTTCGCGTACTGGCGTATCGTTTCGAGCAGGCGATAGCAGACTTCGCCGTTAGACTCCTCAGCCATCACGAGCGACTTGTCTATAAGCTGAGAGAGTAGGTCTAGCACTTCAATTTCGCCTATACTCTGGTCCGAGCAGATAGCCTCGGCAGCATCCAGACCCCAGGAGCCGACAAAGATAGAGAGGCGTTGCAGCAGTAGCTTCTCTTCCTCAGTAAGAAGGTCATAGCTCCAGTCTATAGCCGCGCGCAGTGTCTGCTGCCTCGGTAGAGCAGTACGACTGCCTCCGGTGAGGATGCGGAAGCAGTTATCCAAACGAGACGCGATCTGATCTATAGTGAGCACTTTCACACGTGCAGCCGCAAGCTCTATCGCCAGGGGAATGCCGTCGAGACGGTAGCAAACGCGAACCACCGAAGGGCCACTGTCGGGGGTGACTATCAGATTGGGGCGGCTGAAGAGGGCGCGCTCCAAAAAGAGTTGTACAGCCTCGTACTGTACAAGGTTCTCAAAAGGGTGGCGCTGGTGTGGATCGGGGTGAGAAAGGGAGGGCACGAGCCATGCGATTTCACCTGTGATGCCCAGAGCCTGGCGGCTGGTAGCCAGAATACGCAGTTCCGAGCAGTTGCGCAGCAGGTTGGCGGCAAGCTCCGCACAGCCGCCAACCATATGTTCGCAGTTGTCCAGCACCAGGAGAAGCTTTAGCGGCTGAAGATGGTCTAGAAGAATAGAGGATATATCTCGGCCCGGCTCCTCGCGCAGGTCGAGCGTGGTAGCTACCACCTGTGGCAGGAGATGCGGATCGGAGATGGTAGTCAGATCAACGAACCAGACGCCATCAGGATATTCCGCTTCCAAACTGGAGGCCACCTGGAGAGAAAGGCGCGTCTTGCCGCAGCCGCCGGTGCCCGTGAGGGTCAGCAATCTCGTCTCCTGCAGGAGACGTTTCACTTCGGCTGTTTCTTTCTCACGCCCTATGAAACTGGTTAGCTGCTGAGGCAGGTTGCTGGTCAACAAAGAAGCACCCTCCGCCGCAGGCGGAATTACGAGTTAGCAATTAGCAATCATGAATTCACAACTGCTAATTTCCGTTACTGTAGCCCCTGTACCAGGCCCGAATATTTATCTACCAGTTGGCGGGCCTCAGCATCGGAGTCGGCTTCTGCTATTACGTGGAAGAGGGGGCGGTCAGCATCAGGAAGGATAAGTGCCCATTCGTCATTGCCGAGCTTTATCTTTACACCGTCAACCTGGCGAGTGCTACTATCTCGATATTGCTCATTCAGGATGCGCATGACGCGCCCCTTGTCTTCCCAGCGGCAGGGCACGCGATTAGAGGCCATAGCGAAGTGAGGCAGCTGCTCTATTGCTTGAGTAAAGCGGGTCTTACAGAGGGAAGTTAGCTCTATTAACTTGGCGATAGCGAAGAGTCCGTCGGCGGCAGGTTGAAAAGGGGGGAAGATAAAGGAGCCTTGACCATCGCCGGCCAACACCACGCCTGCGCGCAAAGCAGCAGTCATTAGGGCATAAGAGTTAAAGCGTGTGCGTATAATTTCCGCTCCATGCTTTGCGGCTATCTCCTCAAAGATAGTGGGCGCCCACACGGGCACAGCCACTGTCCCACCTGTGCCGTGTTGAGAAAGGGTAAGCTCAGCCATCGCTGCGAGGGCGGTCATGCCATTTACCTGCTGGCCCCGCTCGTCCACGAAGTAGATGCGCTCGCCACCTGTGTCGAGGCGAACGCCGAAGCCTGCTTTGAGGGTTTGTGTGATGGCGCCGAGGCGGGCCATACCTTGCTCGAACTCCTCCGGCGTCTGGTAAAGCAACTCTTCCTGCACAACAGCATTGATAGCAACTACATCAGCATTGAGCTTACCGAGGAGCGTGGGCAAAACCAGGCTGGATGAGGAGTTAGCGTAGTCAACAGCTATGCGGCTGTAGCCGTCGGTGCTGTGAATGGCATCTACATTGAGGTTCTGGATGTAATCGGCGCTGTAGCGCTGCTCTACGTCGTTGGCGTAGTTGATGCGGCCAACGTCGCCGAGATAGGCGCGGCGGAAGTCTTCTCGGAAGAAAAGACCCTCAATTTTGCGCTCGGTAGACTTGTCGAGGTCAAGGCCGCGACGGTCGAAGAACTTTATATCCACCACGCGAGCATCAAATGGAGAGAGGCGGACGTGAACGCCGCCTGCCGCCCCCACTGCGCGTGTGTAGTGCCGCGCCACAGGCATAGGCACGTTGCGCAAGTCCAGCACATTGATACCCGCTGATGGGAGGCCGGCGATGAGGGCGCGCTTGATCATACGCGGGGTGTAATGGCTGTCGCGATTGACAGTGACGCTAGTGCCTTTGGATAGAACGCCGCCGTAGGCCGCGCCAAGCTTGGCGGCAAACTCCGGGGTGAGGTCTACATTTACCAGGCCGGTGACGCCCCATCGCCCGAAGAGGTTGCGCCGCCCCTGCGACCCCCAGATGATCGAGGAGGTGACGGTCGCCCCGCTTTCCACTTCTTTAGAAGGCCAGATTTTGACGTTGGGGTGGATGACAGAGCCGGTGCCGACGATAGTGCCATCACCTACTACCGCTCCCTCAAAGATCATCGCCTGAGGTTTTACGTTCACCTGGGTTTGCAGGATAGCCCCGCGCACTTCGGCGCGCTCGCCGACGTAGCAGTTGCGCCATATGATAGCGCGATCTATTGTAGCTCGCGTGTCGATGATCGAGAAATCGCGTATGACCGCCGGGCCGCGAACTGTGGCTCCTGAGTTAATCTTTACGCCTGCCCCCAGAAAGACAGGGCCTGTGATCTGAGCGTCGCGTGCGATCTCAACCTCGTCTTCCACCCAGATGCCGGAGCCTGGCTCGGCTTCGTGTCCGAGGCGTGGAAGGTCTACCTGCCCGCTCAGATAGTCGCCGCAGGAGCGCATATAATCGGGGATGGAACCTACATCGCACCAGTAGCCATCGGCGACGTAGCCGTACATCGGATCGCCCTTTTCCAGGAGAATCGGGAATAAATCGTTGCTGAAATCGAAGACCTGGCCCGCCTCATAATATTTGAAGATCTCAGGCTCGATGATATAGATGCCGGTGTTGACGGTGTCGGAAAAGACCTCGCCCCAGCTTGGCTTTTCCTGGAACTGCTTGACCCGGCCTTCGTCGTCTATGATAACCACACCGTACTCAAGGGGGTTAGGCATTCGCTTGAGGACGATAGTAGCCATCGAACTTTTTTCTTTATGGAAGCGGATAGCTTTACTCAGATCAAAGTCGGTAAGGGCATCGCCTGAGATAACCATAAAGGTATCGTCCAGCCATTCTATCCCCTGGCGAACAGAGCCTGCGGTGCCGAGAGGGCTATCCTCAACTGTATAATGGATTTTGACGCCGAAGCCGGAGCCGTCGCCGAGGTATTCCTGCACAACAGATGCAAGGTATTGCAAGGTGATGACAACCTCGGTAATGCCGTGACGCTTGAGAAGCTCGATAATGTGAACGATAGCGGGGCGATCTACCACAGGGACCATCGGCTTGGGCCGCCGGATAGTGAGTGGGCGAAGACGAGAGCCTTCGCCTCCTGCCATGATAACAGCCTTCATAGTGGGGCCTCCTCTCAGTGGGGCTGAGGAAAGAGCTATAGAGATTGAGAGGATGGATCTCAATCCTGAGCAGTTGAGGCATCAGCGCAGCCAATCTTTTTCGGTGTGCCATTGCGCCTTTATTGATTGATTATACAAGAGGTGGGGTGGTTGTCAACCTGGAAGGGGAGGGGTTACTGTTCAGGTGCAGGGCAGAACAAAGTTCAAGAGGTAACTGTGCGCCATCTGCCCTCACCCGCCCTCACCCCATGCCCCTTCTCCC
>JADMIH010000042.1 GCA_015478675.1 Chloroflexota bacterium
TGGAGCAATCTTCTTGGGGTAGCTGTGTGGGTGCAGCGCCACCCGCCCTCACCCCCAAACCCCCTCTCCCACAAGGGGAGAGGGGGCTTTCTTCCTGCTGAGTGTACGGGGGACACCCCTGACGGGGTTACAAGGGTGATTAAAGCCCCCTCTCCCTTCATGGGAGAGGGGCATGGGGTGAGGGCGGGTGAGGGTACGCCCGTACGGATCAGATACCCCAAGAAGATTGCTCCACCCTAAATCTGAACAGTTACCCGATCAGCTCGGATTGACAGCTACTGCTAACGGTGATAGCCTTACGAAAATTGCCCTGCTGGAGTGAAGCAAAAATGACTGTTTTTGACGGTAAGAGGCTGCCTGCGAGCATCTTCAAGCTCGATGTGGAACGGATGAGGAGGGGTTGGTACTCTGACAAGTACTTTGAGAATATAATGCGTGTGCTTACAAGCCTTGCCGAACAAGGATACCGCTTCGAGGGTGTCAGCGGCCTCTCCAATCTGAAGGTCGATCTCGCCGGCCTTGACACCGGCAACCTGGTGGTGGAGATGCAATGGTTTACCAGGCGCAAGCCTTTGGCGGTCGTTGTGGGTGTAGACAAGGCACTCGCCATCTTAAAAGAATGTACGGGCTATTTCGACGAGGAGGATAACTTCGTCAACACCTGGGATCAACTCGAAGTAGAGGCGGTACAGGATGGCAGCATCGCGCCATATGGAGGCGATCCTATGGGCGTTGCGCCCGTCATAAAGGTACGGGGTCGCTACCGCGACTTCGCGATTCTGGAGACGCCCACCCTGGGCAGCCTGACGCGGGGCAGCCGCATAGCCACCAATGTTTACAACACTCTTTGGGCGGCAGGCGGCAAAGAAGTGCTTTTCTTCCCAGCTCGTTTCGATGCGCACGAGGTGCAGGCAGCCGATGGTTACGCTTACCACATAGCGGTGCAGCTCTTCAACAAAGAGTTTCCTACAACGATGCACTCTGCAATCTCGACAGACGCCCAGGGCGATTGGTGGGGAGGCGCGGCGGGTGGAACTATTGCGCACGCGTTGATCGCCTGCTTCCTGGGAGACACCGCCGAAGCTGTCATGGCATACGCCGCCACTCTGCCTTCCGCTATACCGCGCATAGCCCTGGTTGACTTTGAAAACGACTCGGTTGGCACCTCATTGCAAGTGATGGCGAAACTTTTCACTCGGTATCGTGAGTTGATGGACGATGGAGAGGCTGAGGAAGCTAAAAAGTTCAAGCTGACAGGGGTGCGGGCTGATACAAGTGCAAACATGCGAGATGTGAGCGTGCCCCCTCTTGGTGACAGGAACCTCGACCTTGGCGTGAACCCCAGGCTGGTTTTTATCTTGCGCAAGGCTATTGACAACGCCTACATAGCCTGGGACTTGCCCCCAACATGGATTGAACGCGCCAGAGAGTGGTGCAAAGATGTAAAGATCGTCGTTACGGGTGGGTTCGACCCCGACAAGATCAAACGCTTTGAGGAGCTGGATGTACCGGTGGATGCATATGGCGTTGGCAGTTCGCTGCTGGATAACTCCACTAAGTCGGGCACGAATACCGACTTCACCGCCGATGTGGTCCGAGTGCAAATTGAGGGGACGTGGTACGAGATGGCGAAGGTGGGGCGAAGGGCATGTGATAATCCTGAGCTACAGACTGTGATCGACCTGTAGCAGCGGGCTGCCAACCAATTAGCAGTCGAGGAGAGGACCCGATGTAATGAGGTGGAAAAGAGCCGACCACCCTCACGGCTCGGGGCAGCAAGGGTGGCGAGTTGGGGCAAGTTTGTAGTTGTCGGGCGGGCAAATCTAACTTATTACGGCCAGGATATCCCTCTCGCTGACAATAAGGTAGTCCTCACCGTCGAGCTTGAACTCGGTACCTGAGTATTTGGAGAAGATAACTCGGTCTCCCTCTTTGATGTCGAGGGGCGCGTGCTCGCCACTCTCAAGCAAGCGGCCTGGGCCGACCGCGATTATCTTACCCTCCTGTGGTTTCTCCTTCGCCGTGTCGGGCAGTACGATCCCACTGGCTGTCATGGACTCCGCTTCGATTGCCTGCAACACCACTTTGTCAGACAGCGGCTTTAGTTTAGACATAATGAGCTTCTCCTCCTAAGTATAGTTATCTGCATCATATACAATAAAAGAGAGATCGTTGCAAGGGTTATTGTAACAATGTGATCCTGTTGGCTCAACCATGGGATTTGCGTACTACCTTGTGGCTGCAACATCTTCGAAACCCCCTTCTTCTTGCTTTTCTCCTTATGCCAAACCCATTCTCAGCAGGATGTGGACCTACAGGCTGCTGGGCGAGCCTTGACTTCGCCAACAGGATCACATTGTTACAATAACTTCCTGGGCTTGGCGCGAGCGCACTGAAGGAGGCTGGCGCTTGCATCTGCCTGCCCAGGATGCGCTCGTTCGCTTGCTTGCCCAGCTTTTGTGCCTCTATTGGGTGCAACTTCAACCCCCTTTACGTTTGTACGAAACTTAGGTAACTAGCTGCGCCGCACGGCATGATGGGCGAGATCGAGGACCCGGTTGTAGGACAGAGAATAACGACGATTATGTGACAGCAGGAGCGAAAAGTCCAGGTGTATGCGTTGTTAGACCTTGCACCCCAGGTTATAGCGGAAAGAAAGGGAAGGCGCACATATAAGTGGCCGCCACTCGTGGGCTAGAACCGCACCACGCAGTGGGTGCGCCACCCCGGAAGCACGCTCACACTGAAACTCAGTGCACCATCCACAGCAGGGAAGAGATCGTTCAAGGTCATACCATTTATCTCGACGTGAGCTTTGGCGGCTATACCGCCCAGCTTTACGATCACCTCCACAGAACTCTCCGCCTTTAGCTCAGAGACATAGCCCACCTGCTGCAACTCTATATGCAAAGCCTTTTCGTCAGGGTAGTACTCGGCGCGGGCAACGCCAACTCGTCCTGAGCTATCCGAAAGATGATGCAAATAAGGCCCTTCACCCGTGCTGCTGTCAGGCGGGTTTCTGAACAACCCTGTGAAGTTCGCGCCGCCCATCTCTACAGCCGACGCGATCGCGTAAAGAGCGGTGGTATGGAGGGTGCGAAGCGCGCCTCTGTATAGATAGCGGGTTCCCTGCCAGCCCGCATCGAAGGCCCCAGCCGAGTATCGCGCCATCTCATCAGCCAGCCCTTTGTCGCCGACGCCACGCGCCAGGATCAGCCCAAAGCCGGTATTTACAGGCACATCACTGATCTCCATCTTCTCACTCAACGGCGAAGAGGAGACGTATGCGCCTTCCGCACCCGCCTGTGTCACCTTTCTCCTGAAGCGGCCATAGAGCTTGCGCACCAGAGGGCGGTCGAAAGGGAGCATGAATGCAAGCCCCCAGGCATCAGTGAAGTTGAAAGCTACAGGGGCTGCCACCCCCAGTTCTTTTATATAGCTCACGCCGAAGGTGCCGCGCACAGGCGGCCCTTTGAGCACCATTTTATCGCGCACTGTACGCAGCCACCCAGCGTTGGCGAGGCTGTAGCGCGTGCCGTGTAGCAGGTCGTGCAGCGTGTTAGAAGCAAGCGAGTAGTTGTTGCAGGGCACATAGGCCAGTCCTTGCTCGCAGCAAACACCCCCAAAGCGGTTCTCGCGCATCTGAACGTAAATGCGCTCGGCTACTTCGTGGTGCGTGTAGCTGTAAGCTGCGCCGCTGGCCGCGTCTTGCAGAATAAAAGGCTCGTCATAGCGCCTGTCCCCCGTCACCTTCTCGTAAAGGCCCAGCATGGCGCTAAGGTGCCCCGAATACTGCACGTTATCCTGCCTTACCGGATCGGAAGGTGGGCCTGGGGGGAGATGCTGGTGCGGGCTGATGAGCACAGCCACATGAGCTGAGCTTGCGGCGTTTGCGATGTTGCCGTTATCGCCCGAGGGCGAGCCGGCGCGCCAGTAGTTCCAGGCCGCGCCGTCCAGCATCTTCTCGATTGCCCCACGCAACGCCTCAGCGTAGGGCGCACGGTAGGCGGGGGTCTGCTGCGATAGAGCGGCCACTGCGTACGTGGCAAAGGCCAACTGGTATCGCAAAGCGAAGTTCATCTCGGGGCTTTGCGGCAGGTAAAAGTCGCTCCACCTGCCGAGCGGCTGCGATAAAGCGCTATGAAGGTAATTCAGATATCCCAGGCTCTCCACCGAAAGCCTTCTCGCCCGATCAGCCATGCTGTAACACCAGGGGTCAGCTACCAGACCCCAATCGCTAATCCCTGATTCCTAATGTACAATAGTGACATGAGTAACGTCAATGAATATAGCGGCATAGAGCGTGCGCGTGCTCAGCTGCTCAGAGCTGCATTCGAGGCGCTGTACGGCCCTTTTGCCTGGGCTTATGACTGGGTGAGCCGCACATTCTTCCTGGGGCAGTGGCGACTCTGGCAGCGCACATCGCTCCACTTTCTAAGAGGCGCTCGTCTGCTGGAGGTAGGCATGGGCACAGGCAGCTTGCAGGTTGCCCTGCTCCGAGCCGGTTACGAGGCGTGGGGCGTAGACCTCTCGGCGCAGATGCTCAGGCAGGCCAGGCTAAAAAGCAGGAGGCTGGGTATAACTATGAGGGTGTGCCGCGCTCGCGCCGAGGCGCTACCCTTCCCATCCAGCTATTTTGATGCGGTTGTAAGCACCTTCCCAAGCGACTACATCACTCGGCGCGAGACATTAGAGGAGTTGGCAAGAGTGCTGGCGGGGGGCGGACGGTTAGTGATAGTGCCAGGAGGCTGGCTCAAGCCGAGAGACGCTAGAGGCAAAGCTTTCGAGGGGCTTGCCGAGCTAGTTTACGGCTACAGAGGGAGTAACGATAACCGAGACGCGACCGAAGCAGCGCGCAGGTTATCTTCCACGAGGGGTGCGCTCAGGTGGGTATCTACCCTCAGGGAACGCATGGCAGAAGCAGGCTTCACCACAGCAATACATCTCGCCTCCAACAGCATCGGCTCGTGCCTGGTAGTTGTCGGTGACAAAGAGAAAGAGGCTGACCAGACGCTGTAGGCCTTGCCTTCCAGCGGGCTGCTCTATCGCGCTACGCTCACTCCCCTTCTATAGTAGATACAAGCTTGCGGTAATATCCGTCAAGCTCCGGTTGCTTACACTCCACCTGTACTGCCGTACGTTGCCCACTTACAGGCGTAAGGGTGATAACTATCAGGCGGTCGAAGAAGACCACGCCCCCCTCTTGCTCGTGGAAAAGTCCACGCATCGTCAGCAGGGTTGATTCCCCCTTCGAGTGATCAGCCGGGCGAGGCCCACGCGCCTGTTGAAGGGTAAAATAGCCTCCTACAGCCGGAAATCGCCTCTTACTCACAGAGCGGGTGGCATAACGCAGCCTTCGCGACAACTCCGCAATCCCCACAGCCAGCAGTAAAGTTCCTGGCGTTGTATCTTGCGCAGAGTTATCATGCGGCTCGTCAGGGTGCATGGCATCGAGAGCCTGGATAAGGCTTTTTACTCTCTCTTGCGTGGCATGACACTCAGCTTCTCTGTCCATGGCCCCTTGCCTTTATTCCCCACAAAGGCGCTTTATACCTCTACCAGCAGTAGCAGCCCTGTGGGGCTGGCAAACTCCACTCCGGCAGAGCCGGGGGCGGTGAAGAGATACGTATGCCCCTTGAACTCAGTGCGCGTGCCAGGCTGCGGCTGCGAAGCCATACCCCCTTCTACCATATAGAGGCAAACATTGAGAAGCGTATGGTAAACATCATCCGCCAGCGAGCGGTCTCGGACGTAGAGGCCCAGATCGGGCAGGCCAAACTGCTCCATGCCATAGGTACGCATTAGATAGTGGGGGGCAAGCGCCTCATCTTCCAAGTTGAAAGTAACCACGCCCACCCACAAAGGCATCGGCGGAGTCTCACCCGGCTGCAAGGGCAGGTACTCCACCAGCAGCTCGGTTGGCTGCGCCAGAGCAGCACGCTCGTTGACTATCCCCAGCCCCCCTTGCGATAACATGACAGTGGCAACCTGATATAGAGCGGTCAATTGCTCAACAGGCTCAACCGCGCCTTCAAGGTAGAGGAGGCGCATCGCGGCCCGGTGTGCCATGAGAGCACGGCGCTGCTCATCGGGCATCGGGGATACACCTACGGTGCGCGCAAGTACCTCCTGCCTGACGGGTGTATTGAGGGCAACCATAGCAATCTGGTGCTCGCCAAAACGCGACACCCCAGCCACAAGAGGCACACCCGGAGCAGGCACACTGGCCCACTCCACCGAGCACGAGCCTACGAGCTGCGCCAGTATCAATTCAGCTTGCGCGGCATCGAGCGCAGGAAGCTCGCTGTACAGCACAGTACACGCCTGCTTCACAGCCGTTCGCGCTCCGGTGCTACTCCCATCCAAAACGCTTCCCCTTCAGCCTTCGCCGGAATTATGAATTAGTAATTCTTGATTCATAATTCACACCTGCGCATCGTTCGGTGCGATGCCCGCTCCGGGCGTGGGCGGCGGCGGCGTGGTCAGTTGAAGGCCATAGATTTCATCAGCGAGGCCGAGCGAGAGGCACTCTTCAGCCGTCAGGAAGCGGTCGCGCCCTGAGTAGATGAAGTTCTCCCACCATGTAGCATTGTTGTGGCCCGAGCGCTGGGAGAAAATGTTGCTGACCAGGCTTTTATAGTGGCGGGCAAGAGTGGCGTAATCATTGAAGATCTGCTGGTCGCTGCCTGAGAGAAACCACTGAGGCGAGTGAAGCATGAGGGTGGAGAAAGATCCCATCAGCCGCCTATCGCCCGCCTGGAAGACTATGGCCCCCATCGAGTAAGCATAGCCCGTGACCACCGTGTTGATCGTCACCTTGTAAAGTGTGCGCATGCGATAGATCATCTGCATCATAGCCAGCCCTGAGCCTACCGAGCCACCACCTGAGTTGATGTAGATTGTAATTGGCTGGTCGGCGTTCCCTTGCCTCTCCACCGACATCGAAACCAGAGCCTGCCCAAAGCGCTCCGCAGCCTCATCGTTGATATCCCCAAGAAAATATATCCCTTTGGCCTCCATGTTGCGCTGCCGCTCAACGCTGTTTTGTATAAGCTGGTTAATGTCGATCAATGCGCCCTCCATGTAAGGCTTCGCCAATGGTGAATTAGCGGTAAGGTCATCTCACGGCGCGCGATTAAAGCCTGATCCCGGCCAACCGCCTTTCAGAATGCCATGGTGAGGTAATTCATGATTCGTTCAGCTCAGCAATCCGGGTATCTGCGTGGGGATACGCGCTACCTTTACACCTGCCGCTTCCAGGGCGTCGATTTTGCCCTGCGCGGTGCCTGCGCCGCCTGAGACAATAGCGCCGGCGTGGCCCATGCGCCTCCCTGGTGGGGCTGTGCGCCCAGCTATATAGGCGGCTACGGGCTTGGTGACATACTCTTTTATGAATGCTGCGGCTTTCTCTTCCTCGTCGCCCCCTATCTCCCCCATCATCACTATCTTCTCTGTATGCGGATCGTCCTGGAACATACGCAGGCAATCAATAAAATCCATGCCATGAATAGGGTCGCCACCTATGCCCACAGCAGTAGACTGCCCCATTCCCTTCTCGGTGAGGGCATAAATAACCTCGTAAGTAAGCGTGCCTGAGCGCGACACCATACCGACGCCCCCAGGCTGGCAAATATAACCGGGAATAATGCCCACCTTGGCCTCGCCGGGGGTGATAAGGCCAGGGCAGTTAGGCCCAATCAGGCGGCTCTTACTCTCTTTGAGAATATCGTACACGCGCATCATGTCGAGCACCGGAATATTCTCTGTGATAGATACAACGAGAGGTATTCCCGCCGCGAGCGCCTCCAGTATAGCGTCGGCCCCACCGATAGAGGCAGGCACAAAGCTAATCGAGACGTTGGCCCCGGTCTCCTTTACAGCTTCGGCCACTGTATTGAAAACGGGCACGCTCCCCTGCGTGGTCGTGCCCCCCTTGCCGGGTGTGACACCGCCAACCACGTTGGTGCCGTACTCTATCATCTGCTCTGTGTGGAACGCGCCTTCGCGTCCTGTTATGCCCTGCACAAGCAACCGCGTGTCTTTATTTACCAGGATACTCATCTACTTTGACCCCTCTTCATTCAAATGGTAGCGCGGGGATTATAACATAGCGCACACGTAGCAGACAATCGCAAAACATAATGTAACTGTTCAGATTCAAGGGGGAGGGGCTAGCTTAGCCCCCCTTTCCCTTGATGGGAGATATACTCCCCAGCAATAAAGCCCCCTCTCCCTTCATGGGAGAGGGGCATGGGGTGAGGGTAAGTAAGGGTGCGTGAGGGTACGCCTCCACAGCTACTCCTTGAAGATTGCTCCACCCCTAATCTGAACACTTACAATATGATTTACTCACCTTACCCAGCTTGGGAGATAACGCCTTTACAGCAGCCATGCGTTCGATGAGTAATTAAAACAAAATACAACAGCAGACTATGCCTGCTGTTGTATCAGTAAGAATGATGAAGAGTAAAAGCCACTGCCCACAAGCCGTAATCTTTAGCATAACCAAAGTCGCTGCTAAGGGCCTATCTCAGACCAGGTGTATGCTCCGTCTACCTCATCTGCTTGCGGCGCGACTGGTCTATCAGCAGATAAGCGCCAAGCACTATCAAAGCTAAAGGCCATAAATTGCCAATCATCCAGACGCTTGAAAGGCTGGACAGCACCAGTATGCCCCCTGGTATCAGCGCCCACCAGTGCTTGCGCTCGAAAGCCCAAATGAGGCAGAAGCCGAGGCCCAGAGTGAAGGCCGTTATGTCACCGCCGCGCCAGAAGCTTACAAACGCCAGGCTGGAAAGAAGCTCACCCGCTCCTATGCCCAGGAGAATAGCTCCCGGTATAAGAAATCCCACACGATAGCCGGGGCGAGTCTGGAAGTAGGCATACATGAATATAGCGCCCACCAGTAGCAGCACCATGTTGCCGAAGCCCGGTATGATCGAAAACTCTGTCAGGCCAAAGAGCAAGCCGCCGCCGATTAGTATTAGCCCCAGCATCGTACGGTCCCGCCCACGACGCTCAGCAGGCTGCGGCCCCCGTTGGCTGTAGCTGCCGTATGACGACACGCCCGTGCTCTGTGCAGGCTGATACTGAGGAGCCTGAGGCGGCTGCGCCTGCTCCTGGTTGTAAGTCGGCTGTAGCGTCGGCGGGCCCTGGCTGTAGCTTCCCTGCACAGGAGGGAAGTGGTGTGTCGCGCCTTGCTCTGCGCCCGGCTGCGGCGAAGCGTCCTGATTGGTGTTATAGCTGTTCATTATCTTCTCCTTGTTACTGCTTCTCTCGGCTACTCTCTGGCAATTGTGCAAGTCAAAAGCTACATATATCGTCTATACTGTCTGCGCGAACGGCTGACTAGAAAGAAAACGCCCAGCCCAATCAGCGCGAAAGGCAAGAGCTTGCCGAGGTTCTGATCGCCTCCCGGCACGCCCGCGTTACGCCATTTAGCACCAAAGGAGCCGCGTGACGCCTGAGCATCCTGTTTGTCCTGCAAATCGTCTCTCCCTGGCGTAGCTAGCCCGCCTGGGGCAAGAGGAGCCACAAAAGGCGCTGATTCTGGGCCTGATGGCGGCTGCGCGAACCAGGGGGGCTTATCTCTATTGAACTGCGGCGCAGCATGTGAGTTGGAGGGGATAGCCATACTGCCGGAGCGACTAAATGCCGCCAAGCCGCCCAACATGATTACGAAACCAACCACAAGCGCTATACCCAGCAGAGGTATAGTCGCAATCTCCCTGCTCGAAGGCTCTGGATCAGCTCTGGATAAAGGAGTTGTCTGGCCTCTGTTTGGATCGCTATAGTGAGATTGCTCGCCCTGAGGTGGGAAATACCTCGTCGCGTTTGGGTCCATCTCAGGCTGGGGTGGGGAGTTATAGCCGCCGCTGCTATCCATATATCTGCACTCCGGTAGAAGTACCAATTATTGCTGCCTGACATTATCTACGCAAAGGCTTTACCCAAAGTTGCAGACCAAAACGGAATAGCATCAGGCGGGCGTCATCGGCGATAAAGGCCATTCGCCTCAATATAGTCGCGCACCGAGTCGGGCACTCTATACCTTATCGAGCGCCTCTCCGCAACACGGCGGCGCAAATTGGTGGCTGATATATCTATGAGCGGCGCTTCCACCCAGTCTACTGAGGTCGCCAGTTGCGGCACCGCTGTTACCTGCGCAGAAAAATCCACAATGACGCCGGGCCGTTTCACCACCGCCAACCGCGCTTGGGCCAGAATGCCCTCAGGATCATGCCAGCCGGCAAAGGTACGGAGCGAGTCGCTTCCCACAATAAACCACATCTTTAACTGCTCGCCCCACTCAGTTCGCAGTTGCCGCAAAGTTTCCACTGTATACGACGGGCTGGGGCGGTCTACATCCACACGCGAGAGGGCAAAGCGGGGATTGTCTGCAATGGCCCCTGCCACCATAGCCAACCTCTGCTCAGCAGAAGCGACAGGCTTGCCCTCCTTCAGCGGCTGTTGGCCCACCGGAACGAACAGCACAAGGTCAAGGGCTAATTCCTCACACACAGTCTCAGCTGAGATCAGGTGCGCCATGTGCACCGGATCGAAAGACCCACCCATCACTCCCAGGCGGTGAATATTATTCTGCGAGATGGAGATAGGCACTTTTATCCTTGGGCGGAATTACGAATTATGAATTACAACTCACCTTACTCAGCTAGTTGCACAGACTGAAGTTGGCGGAAAGCGTCGAAAGCCACCTGTATGGCACGCAAGTAGATAGTAAGCTCAAGCCTGATGCCCGCCTCGAACCTCACCCTGCTCACCTGGCATACCGGCCTCTTTTGGCGGCTGGCTGAACAGCTTCTGCAAGTAGTAGCTGACGAACAAGAACAGGCCGCCGAACCCGAGAAAGAGCAGAATCCGCCATACCTGGTCCACCGCCAGGTCCACCAGGAAGAGCTTGGCTACCACAAGAAAGAGCGTGGCGATAGCCGTGTTTATAAGGGCACGATTGCGGGACAGTAGCACCCCGGCCACCAGAAGCCCGAGCGCGTATATACCCCAGGCTATCGTTATATATGGCCTGCCATCGGGCAGGATAGAAAACTCGCGCCACAGCCATGCAAGCAGACCAACGTGCGCCGCCGCCCTATAAACCCGGCCGAACTCTTTAGGCGGCGTGGCAAAGAAGGACGCCACAAAGACCAGCGCAATGACAGCCAGATCAAGCAGGCCCTTGGCATTGAACACGGCAGTCTGAGCACTGTTGCCTTCGGCGATACGCCCCGTAAACCACAGAGCAAGCCCAAGGAACACAAGATGCCCCGCCGCCGAGACCGAGTCGCGCAAGAACCACCTGGAGATAGTCAGCAGAGCGGTTGCCTCCAGCGCAAGGGCCAGATAAAGAGCGGCATCGTTATCGTTGTTGCTACCCTGGAGCAGCAGCGCCAGGGACAGCGTCAGAAGGCCCGCCGCCACCAGCGCGTGCATGTGCGCGAGCATCAGGTTGCGTGACCGCAGGCCCCATGTAATAAGGGCCACCGCCAATGCACCCGCTAGCATTATCCAACCCCACGCCTGCTGCGAGACCAGCGATCGCCAGACGGCCATCGAGAAGGTCACTACAAGCAAAAAAGTAAAGAACGTCAAAAGAGCGAGGCTTACTATATCAACTTGGATCATGCCCTCAGGGACGGATTCATCCCCTCCCTTGCTATATCGAGAGAGCCACAAGGCATTGTCGTTCCACAAAGCTTTCCGAGCCACAGGCAACAGCCAGAACGCCACCAGAGCGAACACAGCTCCTCCTTGTAGCGACCATTTGTCAGAGATAGAAGTATCTCCGCTGAAGAACTTAGCTAAGAAGAAAACTACCCAGCCCCCCACGAACGAAGTCCACAGCAGCGAGTACCACCCTCGGAACATGAAGATGGCGGTTGTGCCCGCAAGCACCAGGCAGGTATAGCCAATAAGGGCCGGTATATTTACAGTATCGGTATGCAAGAGGAAGGGTGTCGCAAGCCCGCCTATCGCGCCTATGAGGGCCAGCACAACGCCATCACGGTACACGGATAGGAATAGGGCCAGTGCGGTGATGAGCGCCATGAAGCCAAAGGCGATTCCGAAATCAACCAGATGGTAGAGTTGGAAGGCCGCATAGCCCGTAATGTAGTAGGCAGCGATGCTCCCGCCCATCAACACCTGGCTGAAGTTCTCGTGTTCCTTGCGCACCCCCAGCCCGGCCAGCAGCAGAAGCGTGCCGAGTATCAGCCCGAACGCAACGCGCACCTGCTCGGTCAGCCAGCCACGATCAACCGCATACTTGAACAGGAAAGCCAGCCCAAGCAGGAGGAGGGCTATCCCGGCTTTGTTCAGCCACCACCCGCCGCTTCGTACAGAATCAAAACTTTCGGGAAACAACCGCATCTCAGGACGTGGGGCGGTAGGAGGAGGCGGAGGCAATGAAGGCTGCTGGCCGGGCTGTGCTTGCGGCGGATAGGCCGAGGGAGAGAGTAGCTGCGTAGGTTGCAGCCCATGCTCCGCGACCGTGCGATGTAATTCCTGGACTGCAATTTCCAGGCGATAAACGCGATCGGCCAGCGCCTTTAGCTCATGCTCGTCCATCATCGAAGATTGTTCGTAGGAGCGAGATTTATCTCGCCCCTGCACCCTTAATCTGGATATGTACAACCCTGGCATACAGCCTAAAGAGTATAACATTGCTCGGCTAGTTTCGCATCGCCACCAAGCCTACCTTTGGGGTTGCATTTACTATGCCAGCGTTTTACATCTCACCTTACGCAAGCTGCCGAAGAAACAAGCACTCACTACCCCAACTTGTGCCTTTCTACTCCCCTGCGTAACGTGAGTTCACAATTCCGTTCACACCACCACTACATTTGCGCCAGGGAAGTAGCCCTCAAGCGCTTCTACGACCCTGGGAGTGATTGCCACACGTGAGGCTGCCGGCACCCAGAACTCGACGCGCAGCCTTGCTACACCATCGTTCACCCCTTCGAGGGCAACTACAGGTGCAGGCGTGGCAGCGATTTCGTCAAAGCCTTGCAGCACACGGTCTATCTCGTGGCTCGTTTCGCTCAAGCTTCCTTTGCCCGTGCTAACGACTATCACCTGCCGCTGCAAGTCAGAAGCTGAGCGATTAGTTACTATTTCGTTGAGCACCACGCTGTTTGGCACAACAACCTGCAAGTTCTCCTCTGTGCAAAGTATCGTGGTGCGTAGCTCGATCCCGCGCACCACGCCTGTTACCTCTTTCACACTGATCCGGTCTCCTATGCTGAAAGGCTGCTCCATCAACAGATAGATGCCCGCGATTACATTCCTCAACAGGTCCTGCATCGAGAGCGAGATAGCCAGCCCCGCAGCCCCCACCAGGGTGAGCAGACCTGTCCAATCCACCCCGAATGAGGGCAGCATGAGGATGATGCCAACTACTACCACTATCACCTGCGCCAGGTTGCCGAGCAAGGTAGCCACATTGAGATTGACGCGACTGCGTGAGGATAGCCCGACCACCCACCTCTTGGCGAAGCGCGCCAGCACCAGCGCCACCACAAGGATCAACAGCGCCCGTATCACATTGAGCAATATTTGCACAACGGGATCTGAGGTGTTAAGAGACTGAAGATATGAGACAGGTGTGGGTGTTGGGGTCATACTAGCTGTCGAGACGGCACTTCTTACTTCACCAGCGCGTCCTCTATAGCCTCCTGCACAGTGGCGACCGACCTGCCCTTCATCCCCTGCGGCAAGGCCAGCTTGCGGCCCGTATGTGGGTATATAGCGCGTGTAAAGCCGAGCTTGGCAGCTTCATTCAGGCGGCGGTCCAGCTGTCCCACGCTCCTCAGCTCGCCGGAGAGACCAATCTCGCCGATGAGCGCAACTTCAGGGTCTACCTGTATTTCGCGGTACGATGATACAATAGCTGTGGCTACCGCGAGGTCAATCGCGGGCTCGGTTATCTTAAGGCCGCCCACCACATTGACGTATATATCCTGGTTCCCCAGCCCCAGCCCCACTCGCTTGCTCAACACAGCCGTCAGCAATAGAAGGCGGTTGAGGTCTATAC
Source organism: Chloroflexota bacterium (assembly GCA_015478675.1). The sequence goes on from JADMIH010000042.1 coordinate 14,048, forward strand.
CGTTAGCGGTGCGGCGTGGGTTGCCGAAGCTCGTTTCAGAGGTAAGCGCCTGCACCTCCACGAGAATTGGCCTGGTGCCCTCAAGGGTTACTGCTACGGATGCGCCGGGCGAGTCGCTGCTCCGCTCGGCCAGAAATGCCGCCGATGGATTGCCTACCTCGACCATCCCTTCGTTGCCCATCTCAAAGACGCCCACCTCATTTGTCGAACCAAAGCGGTTCTTGACCCCGCGCAGCAGGCGGTACTGGTGGAATCTGTCACCTTCCAGATAGAGCACCACATCTACCATATGCTCCAGCACGCGAGGCCCGGCGATAGCGCCCTCCTTGGTAACGTGCCCCACCAGGAACATCGGGATATTGCGCGTCTTGGCTATGCGCGTCAATCGTGAGGTGCATTCCCGCACCTGGCTCACCGACCCCGCAGCCGAGGTAAGGTCAGGCAGGAAGACCGTCTGTATCGAGTCGATGATCACCAGGCCGGGCTGCAACGCCTCTACCTGGGCAACCACAGCTTCCAGGTCAGTCTCCGACAGCAGAAGAAGCCTGTCGGGGTTGAGGTCGAGTCGGGAAGCGCGCAGCTTGATCTGCTGCGGGCTTTCCTCTCCTGAAACGTAAAGCACAGGCTTATCACCCCACAGAGCAAGCTCCGCGCTTACTTGTAGCAGCAGTGTGCTCTTGCCAATCCCCGGGTCTCCACCGATCAGCACCAGCGAGCCGAGAACTATACCTCCGCCAAGCACCCGGTTGAACTCGTTCCCAGGTATGGTGACACGTCGAAAGTGCTCGTTTTGCACCTGCGAGATAGGGGTAGGACGGTTGCCCGTCCCCTCCGCAGACCTTGCAACTGCGCTTGCTGATGGGGTCGGCGCGCTTACGGTGGTCTCCACAAAGGAGTTCCACTCACCACAGTCGGGGCAACGGCCCGTCCATTTAGGCTGCTCGCTCCCGCACTGCTGGCAGACGAACATCGTTCGAATCTTTGTCTTGGGTGGCATTTATTTTCTTTCTAGCTACAATCTGTTATCTGTTAATTATAACATGAACAGAACTCCTCCTGGGAAAGAGATTTGTAGAACATGAGGGTGTACTGTAGCCAGTAATCTAGCAAATGCCTGTTGACAAAGCACCCCTCGCTGTGTGCTATAATACGGCACATCAACATACTTCGATCCATTGTCTTCAATATGCATGGCATATACGATGTTTTGCGCCCTCCAGCTGCCGCCTCGCATGACGCATATGCCAGATAGTCACACCGGCTTGTCTAGCAAGTAGTAAAGAGGAGAGAAGGAATGCAGCGCAACATCCGCCCCACGATAGCCAGGATCGCCAAGCTACTAATTCTGGGTTGCATGATAATTATAGCTGTGTGGGCGCTTGCCGGAGGCTTCTCTGCCAGGCAGACTACATCATCTCCTCCCATAGGTGTAGCTAGCGTCCCACAGCAGGCGCAGCAGCAAGGCAAGGGTCAAGCACCTGCCGTGCCTGCCGTGCCTGCCGTGCCTGCCGTGCCTGCCGTGCCTGCCGTGCCCGCACCGCAAGGCACCAGACAGATACCTCTGCCCATTATCACCCCTTCTCGGACGCCCCTACCCAGTACGCCCACTCCTGCGCCTCTGCAAGCTGCTGCAATAGTGACCTCTAGCCTGGTAACGAGTGTGACTATGGGGCTTACTGCTAACGCACCTGTACAAAGTGCCATCAACAGCAGTGTTCCTATACATTCCATTACCTGGGCACCTACAAGCGACAAGTTGATATATGTAACGGACGCCGGGGGGCTGTATTGGGCGAATCTTGATGGCACAAATGCCACGTTACTTCACACTTATGACCAAGATGCTATCTGGAACCTGCTTGCGGATCAACAACCGAAGAGCAATACTCTGTTCGTTCCGCACATAGATAAGAGCATTCAGACACCTAGCTCGTCTGGGCATTTGGATGTGGTACGATTTTCCGTCGGGCAGGCCCCAACAATTGAGGAAGTGCTCGACACAGGGCCAGTATTGAACATTCATTGGTGGAGTGCTACAAGAGCAAGCGGTATTGTACGTGGGAACTACATAGGCGGAGATAAACTCGTAACATTAGATGCTAATGGGCATGTTGTAGAGACGCGAAACATTCCTTACATGCAGTCAGGGGCTGTGCAACCAGGTGGGGCATGGCTCGCTTATGCAACAAGCCAACAAAGCACCTCTGTACAGCTTTCTGGCTCATCACCTGAGACTATCTATTTACTGAACCTGAACACAGGCCAGCGATTACAACTTACCCCGCCTGGCATGGGTATAGAAGTATTTAGCTGGTCACCTGACGGTAATTGGATCTTCGTAAACGCAGTAGTAAATAGTGCTCTAGAAGGTGTATTGGTCAGTGTCGATGGAACCCAATGGATTGTCATCACACCGCCAGGTCATGGTGCCTATGACGCCGTTTGGAACCCGGACAGCAAATATCTCGCTTATTCAGTGCAGGAGGGCGGTCAGGAGGAACCTAATAGCCCATCGTCCCCTCTCACAAGTCATGTCTATATCATTGACATTCCAGCCAGGAAATCAGGCATCGTCGCTATCAGCGCCGAGAATGGCATCTCTGAGGAAGGTTCAATAATGAGGCCTGCATGGTCTCCTGACGGTTCTCGGCTCGCTGTACTCTCATTTAAGGGTAGTTGCAGTCCATGGCCGTGTTCGGATATTACGCCAGCCTTGTATCTGCTAACTGTAAAGTAAGTCTGGAGGTAACCCCATGAATTTCGAGCGGGTGAGATGAAAACGCCACAGGCGCAACAACGCCATGTTTGATGATATAATGCGCAATGCCCTCATCCTATCGCTCCCTCCACTCCACTCTTCATGCCATTGCCTCATTACCGAATCAACACAACAGTGCAATCCTCCCAAGCTGACGCAAGCAATGCAGGGCTTGCTGATGCAGCGGCCTCTCTACACCTCTCTAGGCGTGCTCCTTTGGCGAGGCTGGCGCGATCAGGGTGGGCCACGCTCCTTTTCTTTATGCTGGCTTCCTCTCTTTATACCTGGCCGCTAGTTACGCGCCTGCAAGATACCCTCCCAGACTGGGGTGACGCGGCTGATAGCGCATGGCGCATAGGCTCTATCTCGCAGCAGATGCGCCTCGACCCTCTACATCTCTATGCGACAAAGGCATTTTATCCCCTAACCAATGGCCTCGCCCTTGACGAGCTGATGACGGGCCAGGGGCTGCTTGCCGCGCCTTTCATCTGGCTTACCTCTAACCCGACTTTGGCCTATAACCTCTTGAACTTTTTCTCCTACGTGCTGAGCGGCTTTGCCATGTGGCTCCTCGTGCGCCACCTGACGGGTAGCGGCACGGCGGGTCTTGTGTCGGGAGCCATCTTTGCTTTCTCGGCATGGCATATCGGGCAGTATGGACACCTGGGGCTTGGCTCGCAGGAATGGATGGTATTCGCCCTCTACTTCTTGCTCCGTTTCCTTGAGACAAGTAGCGCTAACCGGCGCACACTCACGCGTAAAAGCGTGGTCGAGCTAGGCCTCTTCACCTTCTTCTTCGTGCTGCAAGCCCTGGTAGCAGGCTACTATGCCTTCTTCGAGGCTATACTGGTGGGCCTCTTTCTGGCTTATTACTTTGTATTTGGCTCAGGCGCTGCACGACGTGGCTGGCAGATACTGCGGAATGAGAGAGCGGACATCAAGGTTTCCGAGCGGCAAAAGTTGGCGCAACAATTCGGGCTGGTAGCTCTGGCGGGTCTTGCTGCACTATTGCTAATTGCGCCTTTTGTTTTGCCATTCATGCAAGTGCAAAGTCAATCAGGTTTTGAGCGCAGCCTTAGCGAGGTGAGCTATTGGAGCGCCGGAGTTACAAGCCTGCTGCGCACAACTACCCACAGCTGGCTCTATGCACCTGTGGAGGAAGGGTTATTCGGCTTGCAGACCAGTACCGAGCGTGAGCTATATCCAGGTGTGACCACCTTGCTGCTCGCGCTGGTAGGCATTTTCGCGCCCCTCCCCTGGAAAGCCGGAAGGCGTGTCACAAGCGCACGGCTCTTCGGAACAGTGGCCCTGACCGGGTTAGTGCTGAGCTTTGGGCCGTCGCTCAACCTCGATGCTTATGGGGAAAGCCCAACCGGCATCGCGCTCCCTTATCTATGGTTCTATAGCTACCTGCCGGGCTTCGACGCTCTGCGCGTGCCTCAACGCTTCGGCATGCTCATGATGCTGGGGCTTGCGGTATGCGCGGGCTATGGAGTATCGCGTCTACAGATGTGGAGTAGAAAGCGGGCTGCTTCCCTTTTGCCGCAGAGCTCCGGCGCTGTGGGCGGCGCGGCTCTCGCGCTGGTGCTGGTGGAGTTCTTTGCCTTTGGCATGCCCGCCACTCCTACTTCCACAGGCGCGAACGCCCCGCCCCTCTACAAATGGCTGGCGAGCAACGACGCCAGCCAGGTGATAGGCAAAAACGACCTCTTGCTGGAGCTTCCAATTGGGCAGACAGACAACCCTATAAACACTAACCCTATCTACCTCCTTTACGGGCTGTCAAATGGCCGCCCGATGCTCAATGGCAGCTCCAACATCGTGCCACACGGCTACGACCGCCTATTTTACGAGATGCGCCGCTTCCCCACCCCTGGCACACTCGATATTATACAGGGCCTCGGTGTAAAGTTTGTGGTTGTACATACCGCAGGCTTACTATCTGATGACAAAAGACAAGCGCTGGTGCAGGAGGCAGCGCGTGGTGGTCGCCTACAACTGGTGAAGAGCTTTCCCCACTTCGGGGGCGGCAGCCGCTACAGGGATGAGGTCTATCGCGTGAGGCCCGACCCAACCCGCCTCAAGGTTATGGCCGAAGCCATCCCACCCGGCTCAACGGTGCTCCTGTCCGACCAGCAGGCGGTGAACAGGCGGCTATACACTACCATTATACCTGCCCTGCTCGGCCCCGACCGCATCTATTTTTCACCATATACCACCATCTACGACAGCATAGTAGGCAAGATTCAAAGGGTGCAAGCAGGCGCGAAGTATGATTATGTCATCCTGTACGGGAACACAGATCCCGCCCAATATGGCTACTCGGCGTCAGATATAGTAGCCGAAGTAGACCTGGGGGATAATAGTTCCGTGCGGGTATATCACAAAGGCAGCAAGCTGCCTTGAGCAGACACTAGCTGCCTCCCCCCCATACCGCGTATCATTTCGCGTATTTCCATCTGCTTCATCGCTCCTATCTCCTCTATTCCAACCTCGCCACCTAACAATAACATAACGTCTTTGCCGTATCGTGCCTCAGACCTGCGACAAGAAAAAGCCCTGCTGAGACAGCAGGGCTTTCATTTATAACCAGCAGATTTTACTTTTCGCTATCTCCGCTAGGGCTTGTGCCCGCGCCCGAAAGCTCAGGCTCGCGCTCCTCAGCTTTGTCGGCTTTGCTCTTTCGGCCTTTCTTCGGCTGCGCTGCCTGTGCCTCCTCATACTCCGCCTGGGAGTTCAGCTTTAGCAAGCCCTCCTCAACAGCCACATAAATGCTGGTTTCAGGTAGGAAACGCTGCTCCAACATACCCTCGGCTAACGGGTCCTCGATGAGGTTCTGGATGATGCGGCGCAGGGGACGTGCGCCGTAGTCGTGGTCGTAGCCTCTTGTCGCCAGCAGCTCCATAGCCTCATCGGTGACGACAAGCTCTATATCCTGCTCCGCAAGTTGCGTACGCACCCGCGTCAGCATCAGATCAGCAATTTGCCGGATGTGGCTTGTATTGAGCGAATGGAAGACTATCACAGCGTCCAGACGGTTGAGGAACTCAGGGCGGAAGCTCTTCTTTAGCTCCTGCAACACCTTGTCCTTCATCGTGGCGTATTCGCGTGCGGCGGTCTTTTCTTCATCCTGCCTGATAGTGAAGCCGAGTGTCACGTCGCGGTTGATTACCTCCGCGCCGACATTCGAGGTCATGATAATGATGGTGTTGCGGAAGTCTACCTTACGGCCTTTCGCATCGCTTAACGATCCATCTTCCATGATCTGCAAGAGCATATTGAAGGCCTCAGGGTGAGCTTTCTCGATCTCATCGAGCAAGATAACCGAGTAGCTCTTACGGCGTACCGTCTCGGTAAGCTGCCCGCCTTCTTCGTATCCAACGTAGCCTGGAGGCGAACCCACAAGCCGCGAGACGTTATGCCTCTCCATGAACTCGGACATATCTATTTTGATGAGGGCATCCTCAGAACCGAACATGAACTCGGCCAACGCCTTGGCAAGCTCGGTCTTGCCCACGCCCGTGGGCCCCAGGAAGATGAACGAGCCGATGGGCCGCTTGGGATCTTTCAGGCCTGCGCGCGCCCGCCGCACTGCCTTGGAGAGGTTGGTGACAGCCTCATCCTGGCCGATTACACGGCTGTGCAGCTCGCCTTCCATCGCCAGCAACCGCTCCGACTCCTCGCCCGCGATGCGGGTCAGAGGGATGCCTGTCCACATAGACACTACCTGGGCAATATCCTCTTCGGTGACGTAGGGCACGTCTGCGCTCTTCTCAGCCTGAAAGCCCTCTTCCATCTGAGCTATGCGCTGGCGGAGTTGCTGCTCACGCTCACGCAGGTCGGCGGCGTGCTCGTAGTCCTCTGTGGCGACGAGGCTTTCCTTTTCCTTGGAGATGTTGTTAAGCTCCTGCATCGCCTCGCGCAACCCTGTGGGCTGCGTTGAGCGATAGAGGCGCACACGGCTGGCGGCCTCGTCCACCAGGTCTATTGCTTTGTCGGGGAGGAAACGGTCGGTGACGTAGCGCGCTGCCAGAGTAGCGGCTGCCTTGAGCGCTTCATCGCTGATCTTCAGGTGGTGGTGCTCCTCATAAAGGCTCACCACGCCCCGTAGGATCTGCAAAGTTTCCTCGGGGTTTGGCTCGTCCACCTGCACAGGTTGGAAGCGCCGCTCAAGGGCAGCATCGCGCTCGATGTACTTGCGGTACTCATCGAGAGTGGTAGCCCCTATAGTTTGCAGCTCACCACGCGACAAAGCAGGCTTGAGGATGTTAGCGGCATCCACCGCGCCTTCAGCCGCGCCCGCGCCCACCAGTGTGTGTAGCTCGTCAATAAAAAGGATCGCGCCGCTATCTTTTATCTCAGCGACCACCTTCTTCAACCGTTCCTCGAACTCGCCGCGATACTTGGTCCCCGCCACCAGCGCGCCCATATCCAGGGCCAACACTCGCTTGCCCTGCAACGTCTCAGGCACGTCATTTGTTATGATGCGCTGCGCCAGACCTTCTACGATGGCGGTCTTACCAACGCCCGGCTCGCCGATAAGAGCAGGGTTGTTCTTGGTGCGGCGCGAGAGTATCTGGATAACGCGCTCGATCTCCTTCTGGCGGCCAATCAACGGGCCGAGCTTGCCGGAGGCGGCCAGCGCCGTCAGGTCGGTGCCCAGCGCGTCAACGTAAGGCGTCTTGCTGGTAGCTTTACCGCTCCCCGAGGAATAGCCACTGGAGCTTTTGAGCACCTCGATGACTTGAGCGCGTACCTTCTCAAGAGACACACCCAGGCTCTCAAGCACCCCCGCCGCGATGCCTTCGCCCTCACGAACCAGGCCCAGCAGCAAGTGCTCTGTGCCTATATAGTGATGGTTCAGGCGGCGACCCTCGTCTATCGCCAGCTCTATTACTCGCTTGGCGCGCGGCGTAAGGCCTATATCCCCTGTCACCATGCGGTCGCCGCGACCTATGATGAACTCCACCGCCGAGCGAACTTTATGTAGCTCGATACCCAGGTTGTTGAGCACACGAGCAGCTACGCCGTCGCCCTCGCGGACGAGACCAAGCAGAATGTGCTCTGTACCTATATAGTTGTGGTTAAATCTCTGCGCCTCTTCCTGAGCAAGCTGTAGCGTTTTGCGCGCCCGCTCAGTAAATTTGTCAAATCTGTCTGTCATCTCTTTCTCTCCAGCGCCGGATGATTAAGCCAGGCAACTCTTTACGATCAGTAGCTCTGCGCCTCTGTGACTGTTGCGTATCGGCCAATGGGCCAACGGGATGCTGTTGAAAACAACAAGGCCGGTTCCGGCCCTAACGTTGCAATGCTTGAGGATAGAAAAGTATTGCAGTAATAATACGCTGTAGGTGTACTCGCGGTTGCCTTATGCCCCGGCGAACAGTTGCACTCTTGAGTTAAGGATACCGCCAGCAAGCGCGTGTGTCAAGCCCTGTAAACTACTACTTTGGGGTGATTCACGCTTCCTCGTTGCGATGTGGCAACAAGGCCCGCGAACTTACTATGGTGCAGGCAGTGGATATTTACATCCACTGCCTGCGCATTTAGCTATCCTGAATTGTTGAGTAAAGAGGATTAACCCTCGTTATTGGTACTCCCCGCACCTTCGGTATCCTCAGCGCCTGCCTCCGGGCTATTACCACTGTCAGCTACAGAAGGCGCGCCTTCCGAGCCGCTAGGCGCTCCCAGTCCATCTTCCCCACTGCCTTGCTCAGGGGAGATATCCGGCATGTCGGCCACATCGCTCAAGCTCTCGCCTGAGGCGGGCTGCACATCGGTCGCCTCGCTTGAAGGGGCTGCGCTAGCAGTGGTGTCTTGGGGCGTGACCTCAACGTCGGCAGCAGCAGGCATCATCGTCGCAGGCTCCTGGGTATCATCTGTGGATGCGCCTGCGCTCTCGGTTGCAGTTGCAACCCCCTGCTCAACAGGTGCTTCGGGAGAAGCATTCGCATCAGGAGCAGATGTCTCACCGGCGTTCGCTCCGGGTGCATTTGCTTCAGTGGTTTCGTGGGTTTCGGCAGCTGTGGGGGCAGCCTCCGCCTCGTAAGTCGCTACTAACTCAGAGCTCAGGTCGGTAGTCGCGATGGGAAGCAAATCGGTCCCGTAGACCTCGCCCACCGATGTTTCTTCAATCTCAGCCTGGGGAGCCAGGCTTTCGCTGGGTGCAGCTTCAGCTTCATTTTCAGCTGCACTGCGCGCATTAGCGAAGGAGATGCCGCGTGTGGCGAATGCCTGAGCAAGCGCGCCCATCGGCTCATCGTCATAGGTTGGCTCGTCTTCGCGCTCGGCGCTAAGCGCGACAGGGATCTGTGAGAGCGCCGATGGCGACTCCTCGGTCTGGTCAGCCTGGGAAAGAGGCTGGTTCTGCACCGGCTCTCCGGGGGTGACGCCGTACTGGTTATCCGGCCCCTCGCCACTGGGCCCTTCAGCCGCTCCGCCCTCTACCTCTTCCTGCATCCGCTTGAGAGAGAGACCAATGCGGCGGCGAGCGGGATCAATGCGAATTACTTTGAGATCGAGCACTTCGCCTTCGTGTACCACGTTGCGCGGGTGCGCTACACGCCCTTCAGCAAGCTCTGACACGTGGATCAGGCCTTCGATTCCATCTTCCAGCCGGGCGAATGCCCCAAAGCTGGTGAGCTGGGTGATCGTGCCGCGCACATTTTGGCCCAACTGATAATTCTCGGTGATCGTTGACCACGGCTCAGGCTCGGTACGCTTGAGCGACAAGGCTATCTTGCGCTCGGTGGGGTCCACCGACAACACATGTACATTTACGCGGTCGCCCACCTTCAGCACTTCACTGGGGTGGTTGACACGCTTCCAGGAAAGCTCAGAAAGGTGGATCAGGCCATCGGCCCCGCCGATATCAACAAAAGCCCCAAAATCGCAAATCGAAGTGACCGTGCCGGGGCGAACTTGCCCAGGCTCCAGTTCCTTGAGGAGGCGCGTGCGCATAGTCTCGCGCTGCTCCTGCACAGCTTGCCTCTCGGAGAGGATCAGCCTGTTGCGGTTGCGGTTTATCTCGATGATCTTGAGCGGCAAGGTCTGGTTCTGCAAACGTGCCATCTCGGCCTGCTTGTTCGCCTCGCCCGCAGGCATTGAAGAGACTTGAGAGGAAGGGACGAAGCCGCGCACACCCTCAAGGTTGACCAGCAGGCCGCCCTTGTTATGCCCGGTCACTTTTGCCTGGATAACCTCTCCTGCCTCGAAGGTCTTCTGCAAATCACGCCACGATTTTTCCTGGCGTGCCCGATCAAGCGATAGAACGGCGTGCCCTTCATTATTCTCCGGCTGCAACACTGACACCAGGAGCCCATCGCCAACTTGCAACGCTTCGCGCTCGCTTTCGCTCAGGCTCTGAAGCTCATGGTTGGGTATGATACCCTCTGTCTTGGCCCCGATATCCACCAGGATCTCATCACGCCCCAGCTTCATCACAGAGCCTTCAATGACATCGCCATGCTTGAGGGTCCGGTACTGCTGCTCGGATGCGCGCAACAGGTCTTCCATCGAAGCGTTGGCCGCAACATCGTTTAGACGTGGGTCGCGTGCGCTCCGAATGACCATCTCCGCAGGAGGCTCATCATCATCGTACTGCCCGCCCTGCTGCCTGTCACCATCCTGGCCTGTGCCTCTGAAGGGCCGGGCGCCACTGTTGCTCGGAGGATGCCCAACAGCGCCGGCATCGCTGGCGCTTGCGCTCCTACTCTCTGCCCCTGGTGCCTCCGGTGCCGACGCTGCGGCTTCAAAGTCAGCGCTATTGTCGGTAGCGCCAGCATCAACAGCATCGTCACTGTCACCAATGAAGCTATCCTCGGCGACAGCGCCGGCAGAACCATTGCCCACAGTAGCGTCAGCCCCAGATGTGCCGCTGGCTGGTGGCGCCTCCGTATCTGCGCCCGCGTCGCCTGCGTTCTCTGCTTCTGCAGTTGCGCCATTGCTGCCGGCATCTGTATCGCTGGAGTGCGCCTGCACTTCGGCGCTAGCCGTGCTGTTGCCAGCCCCGTTTGCGTAGCTGTTCTGCTCATCTGCTACGTCCAATGGCTGTCCGGATTGCTCGTCGTTCATCCACACCGTCCTTAAGGTTGAAAAAGTAGCCGCCAGGGGAGTTGCGCTAAATACCTTGTCATGCGATACGAAAATGGCCGCCGGGATAAATGTGTTACCGGACACGGCCAAGAAGGACCTTTCCACGTAGTCTCAATCTGGCGATTCACGTTGTATTATACGTGAAGGGTGCTAAAAAAGCAAGCAGCGTAGTACGCGTCGGAACGCCCGCACAACGGACAACTCCCCATCTCCAGCCTCAAACCTCCTCCAGTAACTGTTCAGATTCAGGGTGGAGGGGCTAGCTTAGCCCCCTCTCCCTTCATGGGAGAGGGGGTTTGGGGTGAGGGAGGGCACCTGAGGGCGCACCTCCACTCCTATTCTGAACTCTTACCAACTCAAAGCAGTAGCCAATCATCGCTCCATCGTGG
>JADMIH010000043.1 GCA_015478675.1 Chloroflexota bacterium
CTGTAACTGTTCAGGATAGGGGTGGAGCAATCTCCTTGGGGTATCTGTGAGGGTGGGTGAGGGAGCAACACCCGCACAGATACCTCTTGAACTTTGTTCCACCCTAAATCAGAACGCTTACAGCAAAGTGCCGAATTGACAGCACTCCATAAGGCGATATAGAATCGCCGTTGTGATAGACAAGAGCGAGAAAAGCGCGGGCCGGTGGCTCAGTTGGGCTGCATGGCTGGCAGCAGGCGCTAGTGCCCTCCTCCTGATTGTCGGACCACTCACGCGCTTTATCACCACCTCCGCCTCCTGGCTCAACTACCCCTACCCGCGCCCCGGTTCAGAGGGTCTCATCCTCTACGAATCGCTCCTCGTAAAGGCTGGCGGCAATATCTACTCGCCTATCACCCCGCAAAGCTTTATTTCCGGGCCATACCCGCCCATCTATTACTGGCTGATGTCGGCTCTGCTCCCCAACAGCCTGCCCGATATGTCATTGCCAGGAAGCGTAAGCTCTATCTTCCTCTCAGGCCGGATAGTGTCTCTTCTATCGGCGCTCGTAACAGCGGCGCTGATACCGCTACTGATCATTTTCGCCGGAGGGTACAGCAGGAAGGGGAGAGAGAGCACGCTCCTCGCGGCCTTCGGTGGTGGGCTAGCCGGCGCACTCTTTCTCACCTTGCCCCAGGTACTGGTGTGGGCCACTCGCTTCAGGGGCGACATGCTCATGCTGGTTTTTACCGCCGCCGGACTGACCGCTGTGGCGTGGGGCGCATCTGGGGAGAGAGGAACGAGGCATAAAGTTACAGCTGGGCTGGCGCTTGGGGCGGTGCTATTCGCCCTCGCTTTTTTCACCAAGCAAACAGCGCTGGCCGCACCGTTAGCCGCTGCATCATACTTGCTGCTGCGCGATTGGCGGATCGGCTTGAAGTGGTGCGCGATCATGGGGCTGCTGGTCGTTGTACCTTTCGCGCTTCTCGATCTGGCGACGGGGCACTGGTTCTACCTGAAGATGGTCACATATCACTCGCTCCCCCTGAGCCAGCTTACCCTGACCAGGCTCTTGCATTTTGCTTTCTGGGATAATGAGTGGCCTTTGATTATCCTGGCTGTAGCCTATCTCCTCTACAGGCTATCGAGGCTGAGAGAGGCTAAAGCCATAGGTGCCGAGTGGAAAGCACGCCTGCTGATCCCGCTATTCTTGCTCGTATCTTTCGCTATGCTTCCCACGGGCGCGGTGGTAGGCGCGGACCACAATCACCTTCTTATACCGGGCCTGGCGCTCTGTGCGATGGCAGGCGAGCTTCTGGCATCTATCCTGAACGGCGCGAGAGCAAGCAGGTGGGGCATACACGTCGCAGCATCCTCGGCAGCCATGCTCCTCTTACTGGCCTACATTCTTTTCACCGCTACACCTTCGTCCTGGTACAACGCTGACCTGACGCAGCTCAACGCTCAGGAGCAAGAGCAGTTGCGCCAGATCGCGCTCAATGCGCAGCGCAGTCCAGGGACTACAATTTTCTCGGACGATGCGGGAATAGTGGCGCTCTCCGGGAAGGAGACGCCCTATGATGACGCCTTTACGATGGCGACGCTGGCCGGGCAAGGCAGGTGGGACGAGTCGGTCTTCCGCGATATGCTCAAGCGAGGCAGCTTCAGCTTGCTGGTGCTCTCCTGCGACGTGAACGAGGCCAACGGCTGCCGCGCCGACATCTTCACCCCCGCGACACTCAACGCGATACGCCAGGGGTATCGCTTGCTCTACAGAGATGTGCTCTTTACCTACGTGCCCAGGTAGCGAGGACCGGAGATCAGGGGTCAGTATAGCCCGTGCCCACTCAGTCCTCAGCCCCCTCTTGTGAAGCCTACTTACCCCAGGCGGGCCAATAGCCATCTTTCACCAGGGACTTGACCTGGTGGGAGCCTGTGAAACTGAGAACTGCGATTGACAGTCCGGTGGGCGTCCATTGCGGCCCAAGTGGATCGCTCATCTTGAGGTAGCCTGCCTCAATCACCAGTCGGTCGCCGCTCGGCGCCCAGGAAGGGTTGTTAGTAAGGCTGGGGAGCGGCGCAAGCTCCACATTGCCGCGTGTGCGCACTGAGACGCGAGGCTCACCTTGCGCCGAGCGGCTGCGGTAAGCTATAAGGTCGGATTCGGAGCCGACAGAGGCGGGTGACCAGCGTGGCCCTGGGCCTTGTGAATACTCACCCAGGCCCGTGCCTACATATTGCTGCTCATTGACGAAGGGGGTCAACTGCCCCTCAACCACATAGTACTGTATCAACGCGCCATCCAGCGTCTGAGGATAGACGATGCTGCGGCTATCGGGTGCCCAGTCAGGCTCACCACCCGGCAACAGTTGCGGCTGCCCCGCCGCGCTTTGCAGCAAAGGCCAGCGCATCAGGTAGGTAGGATTGTTCACCCCCGAAACGGCCACCCATTTGGAGTCGGGCGACCATTGCACAGAGCTTTCGTACTGCGCACCCCGTGGCGTGGCTTGACCTGGCATCGTGACGAGGGTAACAGGCTTGCCACCCTTGAGGTCTATCGCCCAGCCTTCTTCAGCGCCCATCGTCGTCGGGTCGAAAGTGACGTACCCCAGCATAGCGCTGTCAGGGGTCCAGCCGAGGCGCTGGTTGTCCGGGAGCAGACCTGAAACCACTTTTACGGGGGTGCCACCCCCTGACGGCATGACATAGAGCTCGCGGCTCTGCCCATCGCCTTTGCCGGAGACCCAGGCGACCATTGCGCCGTCGGGTGAAGGGGCCGGGGGGCTAACTACCGGTAGATCAGTTAGCTTCATCTCGCCTGAGCCATCGGGCATAATCCGCCAGAGACCGGAGGAGCGGGCAAAGTATATGCGGCCCGGCCCAGCAGCCACAGGGGTAAAGCCTCTGTCGGGCGCTGGAGCCACTTGAGTGAGGCTGAGGCGTGAAAGCAAGTTTTCAGGGTTCTGAGAGCCAGGGGTAGCTGTAGGAAGCTCCGGTGGAGGCGTAGGCACCTCACACCCGGCAAGCGCCACCAGCAAAAAAAGGGATGCCGAAATGAGCACTATAGAACGATGCATAAGGAAAGTATAGCATAAGGGCAGCAAGCGCCAAAGGGTAAATGAGCTTAAAATCAGAGGACTTTCGCTCAGGGAAGGTTGAAAGCAGTGATGTGAGGGTTACGCAGTTCAGCACGCAAGTAATCACTGAGCAGATCAGACTGAGCACGATACAGCGATCTGCCGAGCCGGTGGGCCGCCACTTTGAGGGACAACCGGGCATGGTAACAACAAGCAATATGGTTACGCTGAGAACGAGCACAGCGACACCGACACGCTTCAGTACCCGTGAGTTGCTTCAGCTCGCGGTGAAACTGTTCGACTTGCCAACACACCTCGTTCTCTTCTTGAACAGAGTGCGTGGTAGGTTCGTCTGGACGATCACCTCTGTCACCATTGGTGATCACCCATTCAATGTCGCCATTTGTGGCAACTACCTTGAGCGGCCGTACCCTGAAGGGCATCTCACGGAGCTTGACTATGATCCCGCCCCTCAACTGTGCCTCCGACCACTCTATCTCCCCAAGATGTATGTAGCCCCCTTCTTTGGACAGGCTCACCAGCCTGTTGCTCTTGAGAGTGGTGACGAACACCAGACCAAGGCGTATCACCAGCTTGAGGTTGTTGACAGAGGCGTACCAACTGTCGAAGAGTACTCCTTTAGCCTGTATCCTGCTTTGAAAATAGCTTCTCGCAGGCACGAATTAGAGCCTGCCGAACCTCTATTTTCATTCATAGGCGGGTGGCAACCAGCGATGTACAACTGCTGTATAATACGAGCCATGACTGCACACCTCGATTTAGCGCGAAGCCAGCATGCGGTCGAGCCGGAGGTTGGGGCGGAGGTAGATTCCGACAACTCTTTTGAGCGCAGAGATATGCTGTGGCTGGCTGCGGCTACTTTGGTGGTTACAGTAGTCACCTTTTTGTTCGGTATATGGGGCAGCGCGGCGCGAGGGCACATGGTCTCGATGGAGGCCGGTTCAGTAGTTGCAACACAGCCGAGAGAAGCCCCTGCTCAATGGTGGTGATGCGGGTAACAGCGATATGAGAGGCAGCGTTGACCTTTTCCGGCCACATTGATATAGTGTAATCGCAGCTAAATCGTTACAGCGAAGTGTCAGGGGGCATGATCGTGTGCATACCAGGCAGACAGGGGGGAGTATGGCTCGTGGGCCGACTCGGATTGTAGATATAGCAGAGCGAGTGGGTGTCTCGATTTCGGCGGTATCGGCGGTGCTCAACAATAAGGCAGAGGAAGCGCGTATCTCACCACAGATGCAGCAACGGGTGTGGGCTGCGGCGCGTGAGCTAGGCTACCAGCCCAATATTGCTGCCCGCCGACTACGCGCCGGCGGACATGGTGACCAGAGCACGTATTTAGCGATTGCGACCTCACTGGAAACCTCTATGGAACTCCTCGGCAAGGTCGTGCGTGGCGTGCAGCAGTTTGCAGCTGGCTCTACTGAGCCTATTCAGATCACTGTCGAAACCTTCCGCCGTGGGCACGTTGATAAGCTTCCAGGGCTACTCGACGGCACGCGGTTCAACGGGGCAATCATTGCAAACACAGCCCCGGAGGACGACGAGTTCCTTGCTACAGCAACCATCCCTGTGCCCGTCATCGTATTTTTGAGAGAGGTAAGTGGCCGGAGCTGGGTATCCAGCCGCGCGCGAAGTGCCGGCGCACAAGCCGCCTCGCTTTTCATGTCCGCAGGCCGACAGCAACCGGCGGTGCTTGTCCCAGCCGATCAGACCCAGGTTCGCTTAGAGAGGCAAGAAGGTTATATACAGGCGTTCAGAGATGCCCATTTCCCCGTAGCACAGATAACGGAGATAGTGAGCGACGCTTTCAGCGAGGAGATGGGCTATCGCGCCGTGTCGGGGTTTCTGGCGAGCGGCGGATGGTGTGATGCGCTCTTTGCGGTGGGTGACATCATGGCATTTGGGGCGGTTGCGGCCATCAAGGCAGCGGGCCTGCGTATACCTGAAGATATCGCCGTCATCGGCCATGACGACCTGGAGATGGCCCGCTTCATTGATCCGCCCCTGACCACCTTTCGATTGCCGCTGATCGACATGGCGAGCGACGCCGCAGCAATGGTGTTAGGTATGCTCCACCAACACCGCCACTCTACAGCACACCGTATCTACGATGCCGAACTGACGGTGCGTGCCTCTACATGATGCCAGTGTCTAAAAAGTAATGCAGGTAAGTGGTCCGCGCCCGAACCTGGTGGGCGTGATGTACTGGTGCGTAATCCAACGCGGCTATTGTTCTTGGCTTACAGCAAAAGTAATCATGAGGCGAGGGGCACTATCGCGTTTGGCGTCACCAGGCGCGCCGGAGCAAGCATATGCAGTCATCGCTGGTCTGTGTCGTGGGCAGCATCAATATGGACCTTGTCGTGCGAGCGCCTGTGCTGCCGGTGCTGGGCCAGACGCTCCTGGGCGGACCCTTTGGCACCTTCCCCGGCGGCAAGGGGGCGAATCAAGCCGTGGCTGCCGCACGAGCCGGAGGTCGGGTGGCGATGATCGGTTGTGTAGGAGAGGACGCCTACGGTCGTGCACTCCATGCCGGGCTGCAAGATGAGGGCATTGACGTATCGCTGGTACGTACCCAGGCAGACACTGCGACGGGGGTGGCACTGATTACTGTGGACCCACAGGGACAGAACACCATCATCGTCGCGCCCGGAGCAAACGCCGCCCTCACAGCCGAAGACGTAGAAAGGGCAGCCGAGATCATCCAGTCTGCGGGTGTGTTGCTGTTGCAACTGGAGGTGCCTTTGCCTGCCGTGACGGTGGCTGCGCGGATCGCCAGGCGGGCCGGGACGCAGGTTATATTAAACCCGGCCCCCGCGCCTACCCCCACTATGGACGATTCTTTCCTTGACCTCCTGGCGCTCGTAGATGTGCTCATCCCGAATGAGACCGAAGCAGAGGCGCTAACTTCTATCCACGGAGGCGACAATGCGGGCCCCGAGCTGATGGCGCGCGCTCTGCACGAGCTTAGAGTGGGGGCTGTAGTAATCACCCTGGGTGAGCACGGAGTGTTCGTACTGGATGGTGAGCGTACTTACCGGCAGGCTCCTTTTCCGGTGCGAGCCATTGATGCAACCGCCGCGGGGGACGCATTTATTGGTGCGCTAGCCGTGGCACTAGCCGAAGACCGCATTCTCCACAGGGCTGTTCGTTGGGGAGCGGCGGCGGGTGCCCTCGCAGCAACGACCGCCGGAGCACAGCCCTCGCTACCATCACGTGCCGGCATCGAAAAGTTGCTCGCCGGGGCCGAAGACTAGTCCCACAGCAGGGCTTGACAGCCTCTGTTTCTTTTGTTATCATCTTGCTAAAAGGTTTCAGCAAAGCGGTATTCGAGGCTGTGCAACCGTCAGCAAAGGGCTGGGTTATGAAAATAGCGGGCCATACCATGGGCACTCCTGGCTTGTCTGTTGACGAAGCTTTACGGCTTTTCGCGGCCATCGGCCTCGACGCTGCCGAAATCGTCTGGCAGGATAACTACCTATCCGGTGTTCCTGAGACTGCCGGGGACGAGCGCGTGGCTGAGGTACGCAATCTGGCCTCGGACCTGCGCTTGGATATTTCTTGCCTTACCCCCTACATGACCGGCATCAACAGCCTGGACCTCGATGAACGCGCCCGCGATATGGACCGCTTCGCCCGCTGCATCAGGGTAGCCGAACGACTGTCGTGCCCGTACATCAGGGTCTACGCCGGACGGTACCTGCCTGGCGATCCCCATAGAGACGAACAGTGGCAGTGCCTGGTGGAGTCGCTGCGAACCCTCGGTCGCCTGGCAGCCGAGAGCGGCGTCACCCTCTGTGTCGAGAACCATTTCAACACCATGACAGTCACGGCGGCAGAAACCGCGGCGCTTATGCGGGCCGTCGGCTCGCCCGCGGTAGGCATCCTTTACGACCAGGTGAACCTGGCATTCACCCACAGCGAAGCCTTCCCACAGGCGATTGCCGAGCAACGACCCTGGATCCGGTATGTCCATGTCAAAGATTTAGTCTTCACAGATCCAATTCGCGCATTCAGTGCTTCTGCCGTTTCGTCGGTCGCCGCCGAGGAGCGCACAGTGCGCTCCCGCGTAGTTGGGGAGGGAATCACAGATTGGCCAGCCATTCTGGAGGAGTTGCGCGCTGGGGGCTATGACGGCTATCTAAGCATGGAGTACGAATATCGGTGGCACCCTCAGGACCTGCCGGAACCGGACGAAGGCTTCCGCCGCGGTGCAGCTTATCTGCGGCAGCTCCTCGCTGTACAGGCCGTTCAGGGGATGAGAAGGTGAGGAGCTAAACGGCAATGAAGCTTTCCGTTATCACCGATGAAATCAGCGCCGATCCGGAGACTGCTATCGAGCTTGCCAGGGAATGGAGCGTGCCTGCCATCGAGTTGCGGGGGATCGGCGAGCAGCGTTACCCCAACGTTTCTGATTTCTGGAAGGTGCGCGTCCCTGAACTGGTCAGGGAATCGGGGCTACAGGTGGCGGCATTATCCCCCGGCTTATTCAAGATCCCGCTCGCTATGCCCTCTGCCGCGGAAACTCGTATTTTGCGCTGGGAGGACGCCATGCTCTTTCAGCGGCATGGCAGCGCTGAGGCCCTGGTGCGGTCTCACCTGGAGGAACTGCTACCACAAACCATAGCGGCAGCCCTATTGCTGGGGAGCGGGGTAATCGTCTGCTTCAGCTTTGACCGCAGCCCCGAGGTCCCGCCCGACGCTGTGGTGCCGGAGGGTGTGATAGACGTGCTGCGAGATGCCGCTCGACAGGTGGGCGATGCGGGGTTGGCACTTGCTGTCGAGGCCGAACACATCTGCTGGGGCGATACTGGCGCTCGTACCGCAGAACTGGTGCGCCGCGTGGGGCACCCTGCGCTCGGCATCAATTGGGACCCCGCTAACGCCTTCCGAGCGGGCGAGGATGCGCCGTTTCCAGATGGGTATGAGGCGGTGCGCGACCTGGTGCGCCATGTCCACTACAAAGACGCCGCCGTCGACTGGCAGACAGGTGCTCGCCACTTTGTCTTTGAGGGCTCGGTAGACTGGGCCGGGCAAATCAGGGCGCTAAAGCAGGACGGCTACTCCGGTTACATCTCTGCTGAAACCCACCTCCGGCCCAAGGTCGCGTGCGCTCGGCGGTCGGTCGAGCGGTTGCGCCAGCTCATTGAAAGTGAGGAATTATGACAGCAGCTACAACTACGGGGTCTACAGGACCTACAGCATCCGAAGTAGGCGGCATCATCTGCCCCTTGGCTACTCCCCTGGGTGATGCAGAAGACCTCGACGTGCCGGCGCTGCACCTTTTGTTGGACCACCTGCTGCCCGATCTTGACGGTGTCTTTGCCCTCGGCTCATCAGGTGAATTCGCACTGCTCAAGCCCTCGACGGCAGAACACCTCGTAGACGAGGTTATCGCGCACGTGGGGGGCCGTGTACCGGTTTATGTGGGCGTTGGTGACACCGGCACAGCCCGGGCGCTGTCTAACCTCAAGCGGCTGACTCGCCCCGGTGTTGATTACGTCGTCGCTTGCAGTTCGTTCTACTACCCGATAAGCGACCAGGACGCCCTGGCCGGCCACTTCCTGGCGATTGCAGAGGCGTCTCCGCTGCCCGTTATCCTTTACAACATACCCCAAAACACGGCTACGCCTCTGGCCCCCGCAACTGCTGCCCGGCTGGCCGAGCACCCGAATATCGTCGGTATGAAAGATAGCTGGGGAGACATGATGCTCCATCAGGAGTTCCTGGCACTGCGTAGCAGCAAGTTCCACGTGATCCAGGGGCGCGAGCAGTTGGCTGCGGCCGCGCTGTGGCTGGGAGGCGACGGCATTATCTCCGCCCTTTCAAATTTTGCGCCCGGACTCCTACAGCAGATCGCGGTCGCGGTGCGCGAGGGTGACAGGGCACAAGCTATCGAGGCCCAGCGCGCAGCAACTACGCTCGCGCAAGTTTTCGATCAAGGCTACTGGCTGAGTGCGCTTAAGGCCACCCTCGCGGAACTCGGCATCGGAAGTGGCCGGTCGGCAGCGCCCCTGCCCGTCTGCACCACGGCACAGCGAGCAAACATCCGCCGTATTCTCCAGGCGGCCAATGTAGGAGGAGCAAGCGTGGAGCGGGCGGAGGGCGCAGAGGAGGGCGCGGGGTCGGAAAGGTCGGTAGGGAGCGGAGTGGCGGGAGGGGGAGCGCGTTGATCAGGCAAGATAAAGTAGAGCAGGAGGACGTATCCGTCGCAGCCCCGCCACGACCCAGGCGTACGCGGTCGGTAGCCCGCGACCGTTTCGTCTCCATTGGTCTACCCCTTTTCACCTTCGTTGGCTTGCTGGTCCTGTGGGAAGTGTTGATCATCCTTTTCAACGTACCTGAGTACATTGTGCCACGCCCCTCGGAGTTCCTGGTAAGGGTCTGGCAAGACCGTGCCCTCTTGTGGACCCATACGCTCGTAACGGGTGGCGAGGTAATCGTGGGCTTTCTCGCTGCCACGGTGGTCAGCATTCCATTGGCGCTCTTGATTGTATCTGTTTCCCTGCTGGAGCGAGCCTTTTACCCGGTGATCGTTTTCTTCCAGATCATACCCAAGATTGCAATCGCACCCCTGTTCATCGTGTGGTTCGGCTTCGGGGTCTTTCCGAAGGATTTACTGACATTTCTGCTGTGCTTTTTCCCCATCCTGGTAGCAAGCATGAGCGGCTTTCGCGCCCTTGACCCGCGAGTCCTATATCTGACCCGCTCAATGGGCGCAAGCTGGTGGCAAACCTTCCGGTACGTGCGTATACCTGCCGCGTTGCCGTTTATCTTCTCAGGGCTAAAAGTGTCGGTGGTACTGGCTGTGACAGCGGCCATTGTTGCCGAGTTTGTAGGCTCGAATTCAGGTCTTGGCTATCTGCTCCTGCGCGGCTCAAGTTACTTCGACACACAGCTAATCTTTGCCACCCTGGTTGCCCTGAGTCTCCTGGGCCTGGTATTCAACTACGCCGTGGAGATCCTCGAGCGGTTGATCATGCCGTGGCAGCAGTTCCGCGAGGAGGACTAGATGTAGCCATGTTTTGTAAAGGTCGGAAACCAGAGGTCACACTCGTTACGGGTAAGCAAGTTACGCAACTTCATCTTACATAAGGAGACTGAAAATGATATCCAGATCGAAAGCAAAGTCCAAATTACTCGGAGCGGTCACAATTGCCTTTTTGGTGCCACTGTTGGCTGCCTGCGGTGGAACCGCTGACACTCCCACAGTCCAGCTGCAGCCCACAGCTACTCAGGGAGCGAGCCAGCCTACGGATACGGGGACAGGGACAGGAACAGGGCTGGCCACTCAGGCCCCAACCGCGCCGGGGGCCGGGCAACCAACGGATACAGCGCAGGCTGCCCAGGCTACACCCTCGGCCTCTACCGGGACCACCGGCACCCAGTCCGCAAAGCTTATCCTCAACTTCCTGGCCGGTGGGCCTCAGGCCGGCTTCATGTACGCCAAGAAGCTCGGCTACTACACTGACGCGGGCATTGACCTGACGATTGAGGAAGGCAAAGGCTCCGCTACGACCGCCCAGCAAGTAGCAGCGGGCCAGGCCGAGTTCGGCTACTCCGATGCGCCTTCTGTTATGTCTGTGCGCGTCAAAGGCGGGCCGGTAACGGTGGTCGCACCGATACTTCAGACCAACGGCTTCGCTATAATCTCGCTCAAAGAGAAAAATATTACTAAAGTCTCCGATCTGGTCGGCAAGACGCTGGCTGTGCAGCCCGGCACCGCGCAGACCGCCCTCCTCGACGCGGTCTTTCTCTCCAACAACGTTGACAAGTCGAAGGTGACTATCGTGAACCTGGACCCTTCCGCGCTGAACAGCTCGTTGCTTCAGGGCAAGGTAGACGCGATCCTGGCGGGCGCGGACTTCCAGGGCGTGCAGATTACCGACCTCGGCAAAGAGATCAACGAGATCTTCTATAAAGACGCGGGTGTGCCGACAGTAGGGCTATCGATCATCACGCGCGATGAGATTGTTCAGAACAACCCGGACCTGGTATCCCGCTTTGTAGCGGCGTCCCTCAAGGGCTGGGATGCCGCCCGTAAGAACCCCGACGCTGCGGCCGCATCCGTAGTTGAGCAGTTTGTATCTGGCAACAAGGACGAAATACTGAAGCAGCTCAAGGTAGACCTGGGGCTGGTCTGTGCCGCGAACGCCAAAACGTTCGGAGCAGTGCCTGAAGCCAACTGGTCTGCGACTTACGACCTGCTCACCAAGTACCAGGGCCTTCCCACCACCAAGCCGGTGACTGACTACTACACAACCAAGTTCATCCCGGCGGACGCTCCAACCTGCCCCCAGTAGCGCAGGGAATGGTGCATGGTTCAATGTATGTCGGGCAAGGGGGAAGGGAGCGTATGGGAGAGAGGCTAGTGATGGCCGGTGCCCACCTCTCTCCTTCCCCTCATTCGCCGGCCGCTGCCGATGCGAGAGTGAGATGCGATGATGCAGGAAGTAGACAAACCGCTGTCCCAGGTCGGAATCGCCGGGGCGCGCATCGAGGGTCATGGCGTATCCAAGACATATGTGACCAAAGAAGGCGAGTTCCAGGCGCTCACACCTATAGACTTTGCGATCGAAGCGGGAGAATTCGTCACTATTATCGGACCGAGCGGCTGCGGAAAGAGCACACTCATGCTGATGGCTGCCGGACTACTACCCGTAACCTCTGGCAGCATCGTGGTAAACGGCAAGGTCCTGACACAGCCCTTGACCGACATCGGCGTAGCGTTTCAGGACCACCTGTTGCTGGACTTTCGCACAGCCGAAGCCAATATCCTTTTACAGGCCCAGGTTCGAGGCATGCCGATGCAGGCCGCGCGTGAGGAAACTCGGAGGCTGCTCAAGCAGCTCGGACTCGATAAAGCGAGCAATCGCTATCCGCGGCAGCTTTCCGGCGGTATGCGCCAGCGCGTGTCACTGGCCCGCGCGCTGATCCACGACCCAAGCGTACTGATGATGGACGAGCCATTCGGTGCGCTCGACACTATCACTCGTACGCAGATGCGCCATGACCTGGAACTGCTCTGGATGGAAAAGCGCAAGACTGTGCTCTTTATCACGCACAGCGTCGAAGAGGCGATCGGCCTCTCGGACCGGGTGCTGGTCATGTCACCGAGTCCCGGCAGGATAGTGGAGGAGATACGTATCGAGCTACCCCGCCCCCGACCTATCGAGCTAGGCATCGAACAGAGCTTCGTAGGCTATGCCGACCGCGTATACGAGATCTTCCGCGAGCTTGGCGTGCTGATGTTTTGATGAAAGGTCCTCACTGATGCGCGTGCTGATCACCGGGGCCGCAGGCTTTCTCGGGTCGCACCTGGCTCGTCGCCTCCTCGCCCTCAATCACTCGGTCCTAGCCTACGATCAGGTCCCGGTTCTACTCGACAGCGAAGGCACCGGCGATGCCCCCGACCAAGAAGCAGCAAGAGCCGGAGCGGGCTTCACCGCCATACAAGGCTCTGTCACCGATCAGGATGGGCTGGCAGAGGTGCTGAAGACGCACCGCATAGACGCTATCGTGCATCTAGCAACGTTGCTGACCGACGCCTGCGCTGCCGATCCGGTAGCGGGGGTGACGGTGAACAGCGTCGGCACGGCTGCGGTCTTTGAGGCGGCCTGGAGAGCGGGCGTACGCAGGGTCGTCTTCGGTTCGTCGGTGGCGGGGATCGGGCAAGCCGCGGGGCCCGCACCTGGGGACAGAGTGGCCTTCAGCCCTACCAGCGTGTATGGCGCTACGAAAGCCTTTGGAGAGTTACTCGCAGGCGCACTTCGTGTCCAGCGGCCAGAGCAAGAGCTAATCGGGCTACGCTTCGGGTGGATTTACGGACCTGGCCGAGTACGCGGTTGGAACGCTCTTCACAGGGTAATAGAGTTGTTTGCGCTGGAGAGTGCAGAGGTCCCATATCCTGACTACGACCGGCCCAACGACTGGACCTATGTGGACGATGCGGTCGCGGCGGTAGTGCTATGCCTCCACTCGCCGCGTCCCAGCGTGCCCGCTTACAACGTCCCTGGCGCACATCGCCGCGTGCAGGAGGCAGTAGCTTACCTCCAGCGGCTCTCTCCCACCTCCCTGCCCGTACCCTACCAGGCGCAGTTGCCCCTGGACGCCTGGGACTTCCGCCTCGACCATATAGCGCAAGAGGCGGGCTACCAGCCCAGGGTCGGCCTCGAGGAGGGGCTGGATCGAACAGTGGCGGCGATCCGCCGCGAGCATGGGCTACCGCCGCTAGGCAGCTAGTATAAGCCACGAATACAGGGGGGAGAGAACAAGATGGACGCACATCAGATACGTGTCGGACTGGTGGGGGCCGGAAACATAGCGCAGGTGGCCGAACTGCCTGCCCTTGCCGCAGAGCCTGGGGTAAGGATCGCGGGCGTGGTGACCCAGGTTCCCGACAACGCCTACCGCAATATGGAGCGCTGGCCGATAGAACAAGTCTATAGCTCCTCGGAGGAGATGATCGGGGAGGCTCGCCTCGATGCCCTCTTTGTCCTTACACCCAAATACAACCACACCCGCTTTGTCGAGCTAGGACTGTCTTCCGGCCTCGACGTTTTTTGTGAGAAGCCCCTATCCACCTCCCTCGAGGAGGCGCGACACGTCGCCGATCTCGCCGACCAGACGGGGCGATTGCTCATGGTCGCCTTTAACCGCCGTTATGCGGAAGTGTATAAGACCGCTCGCCGGCACTTTGGCGAGGGCCACCCGCAGTTTTGCGTCGCTCAGAAGAACCGCACCGGCTCCGAGTACCGGGCGACGCTTGAGAACGCAATCCACATGATAGACTTGCTGAGGTGGTTCTGTGGCGAAGCAGAGCAGGTAACAGCGCACACCATTGCGCCTGACCCCTACCAGGAGGACGGCACGATGGCGCTGATTCGCTTCAACACCGGCGCAATCGGCACGCTGGTTGCTGCCCGCACCGCCGGCGAGTGGGACGAGAGGCTGGATGCCTACGGCGGCGCTACCAGCGTGCGTGTCACCGCGCCTGACACGGTAGCTACCAGCGCCGGTGGTGAAACGCGAATCGTGGAGATGAGGCCGCGGGCTTTCGGGTGGGCGCAGGCTACTACTACCATGGGTTTCGCCCCTGAAGTACATCACTTCATCGAATGTGTTCGCGAGCGCAGGCAGCCCCTGACCGACGGTCGCGAGGCGGTTCGCACTCAGGAACTGGTCGAGGAGATATTGCGGCAAGCGGGCCTGCCCCTGGAAGACCACCCCGACGTGCGGCGGTAGGGGACCTATTAGCCCCTGTTATCTCCTATTAACCATTATTCGATTCTTTTGTATTGGAGTAAATGCTATGACACAGCTCAAAGTTGGTATCTACTTGCCGAGTTTTGCATACCCGGAGGACGGTATTAACCATGCAGAGCGGCTGCGCACCTGGATTGTGCGCGCAGAGGAACTGGGCTTTGAGTCGCTCTGGGTCACCGACCATATGCTGCCCGCCCGGGAAATGTACGCGCGCCCCTGGCTCGAACCGCTGGCGACACTGGCCTTTGCCGCGGCGCTCACCCATCGTGTGCTTCTGGGACCGGGCGTCCTGCTCTTACCGCTAAGGCAACCAGTTGTACTCGCCAAGGAACTCGCCAGCATACAAGCCCTTGCACGCGGGCGTTTCATACTGGGGGCAGGCACAGGCTGGTCTCCCGCCGAGTTTGCGGCAGTGGGTGCAAAACGTAGCGAGCGGGGCCGCCGAACAGACGAAACGCTAGAGATAGTACGCCGCCTGCTACGAGGCCAAAAGGTAACTTATCGAGGCTCGTTCGTGTCATTGGAAGACCTCGAGATCGAACCCTCCCCTATCGAGATGCCTGTGTGGATCGGAGGCGGGAGTCAGGCTGCTGATGAGCACTCGGTTGAAAAGCCAGTAATGCACCCGCAAGTGGCCCGCCGTATCGCCAGTGCGGATGGCTGGTTCAGCAGGCCATCCGCACCACCTGAGGAGATAGCCAGCGATTGGCTCCAACTGCAACCGTACCTGGCAGAAGCGGGCCGCTCACCGGACGACCTGGTCATCGGGCACGGACAATGGCTGCATCTGACGGAGGAGGACAACCACGGTCGTGCCGTACACATTCAGCACGAGATAGCAACGCAGATTGTCAGCTCGCACCGACCACCTGAGCTACTGGAGCGCTACTATCTATTCGGCACCCTCGATGAGGTGGTGGAGTCATGCCGCATACGAGCAGAGATCGGCGTGGAGCACCTAATCATACACCCATACACCGACGATCCTGCCCAATTGGAACTGTGGGGCAGCGCCCTATTGCCTCGCCTCAAAGCCATCGAGGTTAAAAAGCCTGCGGTGTCAGTCGGCCAACGGCAGTGAGTACGAAGATCTCGACGGCAGGTAGCTCTTCCAGGGGCAGCGCAAGTCCTACGGCCGCCAAACGAGTATCCGGAGCCCGAAGAAGGGGGCACCATAAACGACAGCCGGACCGCTTACATGCTTGGGGAGCGCGCCTAAGTAGCTTGACCAGGTACAGGTGCTGGTTAGGCGTCCACAGGTGCCCTTGCCTCTCCTAATTGTGTCACTTGTTTAGGCGCGATCCCTTAGTCCTGCCGACGGTGTGGGACCAGAACCTGCTGGCCGAGTGGCACATTCGGTATCGCGGCGACGGAATAGTGATCTACCGGTCAGTCGAAAAGAACGCGGCCTGCATCTACTTCCAGTTGAAAAGCTGTTCGTCACCTGAAGTGGCGGCTATGATCCAAGGGCTGCTACGCCATGGCACCATAACGGGAGGCAGGGCGCAACTTTGTCTACACACCCTGGCAACATCTCTGACGTGCTTGACCACGGCACAGGAAATAATTCACCGTGCAGAGCTGTGCATAGCGGTATCGCTGTCAAACTTTCAGCGTGGCTGGGGTTGATCGCTCCACCTTAGCTATGGCGGCGGAGGCGACAATGGGCAGGCTAACTGTGAAGCAAGATCCCTGGTCCACCTGGCTCGATACTTCGATGGTCCCACCGTGCGCCTCGGCTACCCACCGGCAGATGGCAAGACCCAACCCGAATCCCGCGCCCGCAATATCTCGGTTGCGGGATTTGTCTGCCCCATAGAAGCGGTCGAATATACAGGGTAGGTGATCCGCGGGGATTCCCACGCCGCTGTCTTGCACACTGAGCGCCGAAGGCGAATGGCTTAATGATGTAATCATCGGCACCCGCGTCCAACCCTTCGATCCGCTCGTCGAGAGAACCGAGGGCGGTTATGGCTATGATAGGCGTTCGCACCTTACAGCGGCGCAGCGCACGCGGCAAGCCTATAGCAAGCACTAAGACACGCTATAGGCTAAAATGATAGAGTGCGGAGCCCTAGCCAGGCGGCGAAGAGTTGTGATTGGACCGCCGTAACAGGCCAACTTAGACAATGGAAAAACATCGTAAAATGATGATTATACGACGTTTGTCAGTAGAAAGTGGAGCACCACCAGAGAGGTAAGCGTTCAGATTAGGAGTAGAGGGATTTCCACTGTAAAATATGAGGCATGAGGCAAGCAGAAGAAATAGAGGCGCTACGAGAGGAGAATCAGCAGTTGTGTACAGATTTCTACTGCGGGTACAACGGCTATGAGGGAGAGCATCAACGCTGTTGGACCCACCTGCTGAGAGACTTGCATGCGCTCAAGGAGGAACACTCCTCAAACGAAGAGGTGTTGGCATGGGCAAAGGGGAACTCACATGCCGGGGCAAAATCCTAAGAAAACAATCAAAGGCCGGAGTGCGATTAGACAAAAGGGACCTGTCCAGCAACAGCGAACTGATGCAGTATCTTGGCTCATCGAGTGTGAGTATTTGGAGGGCATCAAGTCAATCGCCTTGGCTGAGCTACACAGGAGATTCGGAGGCCGTATTAATGTGGTGCAGGACGATGCAACAGAAATAGTCTCTAAGTTCTCGGGAAAGCTTAGCGAGCTGCTCCAGCTACGCACCGTAGTGGCTGTCTATCTTGTTGAGCGTTATCCTATTTCAAGACCAAAGGCCTTATTGGGCGATCAGAATTTCCGATCACTGTTAAGACAGATAAAGACAGTTACTGACTTATTCCCCCCCGGAACGTTCTCTACTATGAAGGTAACTGCTGCAGGTGCCGACTCAACGGTGTTTAGGAGGATCAAGAGCGAACTCTCGAGTCATACAGGGCTTTTGCTTGATGAAGATGCAGACCTTCTGGTCAGGGTCAAACCCTGGTTAGCAAGTTCGTACGAGTGGGGTGTGTCTCTTCGCATCTCGCCGCGTCCTTTATCTACAAGGCCCTGGCGCGTGCGAAATATGCCGGGCGCTCTTAATGCAACGTTGGCTGCCGCTATGGTTGAGATGACCGAGCCCGATCGGAGCGACGAGTTCATCAACTTAATGTGCGGTTCAGGGACTCTCCTTGTTGAGCGGCTAGAGAGAAGCGATGTGAAGCTCGCGGTAGGATGCGATTTAGATCCAGTTGCCATCGAAGCGGCGAAGGAGAACTTGCGAGCCAGCAAGTTCCATAACAGAGTAGGGTTGATACAAGCTGATGCAACGCACCTCGAATATGAGGATGACAGCTTCAATGTCATTTGTTGTGATTTACCCTACGGTCAACTAGTGGGCTCACACGAAGCAAACAAGGAACTTTATCGAGCGACATTGGCTGAGGTAACCAGAATAGCCAAACCTGGAGCCCGACTGGTACTGCTGACACATGAGATTCGGTTGCTAGACAATATTATAGGAGACTATTCCGACTCGTGGGTTCTGAAGGATGTGGTCAAGGTATTTCAAGGTGGCTTGCATCCACGTATCTACAGTCTGCACCGATTGGATGACAGATCAACTTAGGAGGCCCGCCTAAATAAGCTGACCAGAAAGCGATGAGGATTGAGGTAGAATGGTGTAGTTAGTTCCATTCTGTGCGTCAAGGTATTGGCAGATGAAAATGTGGGAAGATGGTGCAATTACACTATGGCCACCTTCCTTCTATAAAGAGTTCTACCATGACCATTTATCCGAGGGAGTTCCTGAAGTTGTACATGACTTTGAACGTATTTATTCACTTCTGAGCGCTGAATACGAGCCTAACTGACCGACCAGAACAACTCACAGAGCTAATAGAGCAGCAAGGAGGCACAACCACCCGATACCTGAGCTTCACTTACAACAGCAGAGGAGGCCGCACACAGCTATACAACAAGCTGAGTGGCGTAACCACTACATACAGGTATGACCAGGCAGAGAGGCTCACGTCATCCGGGCTAGCAGCAAACCCCACCACCTACCGCTACAATGGTGATGGAGTGAGGGTGAGCAAGAGCACAGGTCTGAGCAGTAACGTTAAGGAAACTCTTACAAAGTTGCTCTTTGCAACTGTAATAAACAGTTTACCTTTCGCTTATCCATGGCGAGCATCCTCCGCGTCTCGTTACAGTACCACGTCTCTCCCCTCCTTGCAATATCGCAAATTATGTAGCGGCGTATTACATCCCTTTCCAATTTACTCGCTCATATACCGCGAATCTACAACTGAGCTATTTCACCACCCACGTCTCATCTCTATCTACTTGGTGGCTATGAGCTTATGCTCCGTACAGGCAATATGTGCTTCGGCAAGGATCATTTACGGTCATAGGCGCATTGCATCAGCAAATTGCCGGAATGAGCGTCAAAAGCACAGCCTAGCTGTGCATGGTGCGCCTAAGCCAGCGTGGGCGCAGGCTCATCAATGCGCTCTTGCGGCAGCATAGCCGGGGCCATCGGCGACGCAAGCTGTATCACCCCATCGGCTACCAGCACAGCCTTCAGTGCCGCTATCCCCACCTCAATCATCGAGAGGTCAGGTGGGCGCGTGGTCATCTTCTGCAAGGCCAACCCCGGAGCGATAATGGCGCGGACCAGCGCGTGATCGTAGAGATTTGCCATCAACCTGATAAACTCATACGCTACGCTAGCGATAACAGGCACAAGCGCGATGCGCGAAAGCAACAGCAAGACAAAAGGCAGCTTGCCGAGCAGCACAAAGACGACGGTCGCCAGCAGCATCACAATCAACAGAAAGGTAGTGCCGCAGCGCGGATTAAGCAGCGTGAACGACTGCACGCTTTCAGGAGTTAGTTCTACACCCGCTTCGTAAGCGTTGATTGTCTTGTGCTCCGCGCCATGATAACCAAAGACCCGCTTTATATCCGGCAAACGACCTATCCCCCAGATGTAGCCGATAAAGAGGGCAATACGGATCACACCCTCTGTGATGTTGGATGCCGTCCCCGACTCCCAACCCGCCACTTTAGTGATGAGGCTGGCGGCAAGCACAGGCAGCACGAAAAACATCCCAATCACCATAGCGATTGAAATAGTAATGCTCACCCAACCGACCGGGCCTGAAAACACCTTCTCGGCTCCCTTCGGCTGAGCCTCCGGCATCGGAAGCGGAGTGATCGTGAGGGCTGTAGTGGCTGCCGCACCCCGAAGCTCCTGTCCTTTGTTATGCGCCAGCCTATCGCCTTTCTCCTCCTGCAAAGCTACATCGGCAGAGAAGATCAGCGCCTTGATGCCAAGCCCCAGAGCATCCCACAGACCAAGCAGGCCGCGAAAGAAGGGGAGCTTCATAACAGGGTGCTTATAAAATATATTGTTGAGCGGCTCTTCATGCACGACGATCTTGCCGTCAGGGGCGCGCACAGCCACAGCCATGTGCCGCTGCCCACGCATCATTACCCCTTCCATAACCGCCTGCCCGCCATAATAGAACTTAGCCAAAAGCTACCCCCTGAGTCAGGTTATGCATAGCTCTATTGTACCAGATTGAGGCGACCCATCGCACAAAGAAGGAGTGCAGTGGCGCTTGACTGCGCTACGCTCACTGTGACATACTTCCATTACTATGGAGAACGCCGCCACCCACTATACACCGCTACCCCCTTATGCCTGGCGCACACACCGATGAGGTGCTTATGGAGGCGCTGAATCTGGGCGATGAGGCCCTGACAACTCTGCACGCGAAAGGCGCAATAAGTTGAGACGGCCCGCGTCTCAGGGCTTGCGCCTGCCAAGGTGGAAAGCTCGTCGCCTGCCGCGTAGGGAGAGCAGGGCGCGGGAGTGGCGGCCCAAAGTCGGCAGTGCATACCGGCTGTTGCGTGCCGCCTCGCGCCTCGGCGTGCCGGGGGCATTGCCCGCCCCCCCGGAGCTCCTACCCGCGAGCGCGAGAGTGCTCGCGCAGGGCTACTTAAACAGGTTCTCGATGGTCCTTCTCAATGGCTGGCTTCTCCCTCGCTGGATGCGTGAGCAGTCCGACCCCCAATCTACTCATTTCGTGCCTCGCAGT
Source organism: Chloroflexota bacterium (assembly GCA_015478675.1). The sequence continues at coordinate 20,399 of JADMIH010000043.1, forward strand.
GTTATCAACCTGATGGTGAACCAGACAAAGCGCAACTGGACGGCCCTCGGCATCCCAGGCACAGCACATCCTATCGAGAGCATAGTAGATAGCTGGGGTCTGCTAACGCCTCTCCCCGGCGGGCCATCGCTCGATTGGTGGGCCGACGTAGATGGAAGCGGGCTGGGCGTTATGCCGCCAAGCCTGCAAGCTAACGTGAAGCAGAGCTTGCAGGGCGGGCTGCCGGTGGTTGCTACCGCCTTTGAAGCGGGCGGATTGCGGGTGTCAAGCGAATCGTGGATGCTTCCTGCGCAGGGCGGCGATTGGGCGGCGATGCAGGTGGTCCTTTTCAACATTGCGGATATGAGACTTACCGGCACCTTCAGCTTTGCGCTCCGCCCCTATAATGCCGAGGGGATATCGCCCGTCTACAGCATCAGTTATGATGGGCAGACGCTGGTTGCTGATGGCCACAGAGGTCCTATCACCTGGCCCAGGCCCGAAGGATGGGCGCTATCCGGGCTGCAAGCGGGCGATCTCTTCACGAGGCCGGGCGCACAATCCAACGAGAAGCAGCTATACGATCCGCATGGCTTCGCTCACGGGGTGCTCAAATACAGCTTCAGCATCGAACCCTGGGAGGAAGCCGAGTTCATCGCCTTTATGCCTGTACATACGCAGAGTGAGCGAGCCGCAGAAAAAGCCAGGCAGTTATTTCCCATTCCCTCGACACAAGCAGGCGTAAACGCCGCAGCAGGCCTGGAAGTGAGAGCTAATCCGCAATTCTACAGCCGCGCCAAAGCCGCTACAACTCTACAATGGAGGTCGCTGCTGGAGACGGGCATGAGGTTGAGCCTGCCTGATCGAGGGCTACAGGCCTCATGGGAGGCCAACCGCGAGCATATCTTTGCCCTGCACGACGGGGTAAGCATCACCCCCGGCCCCGACCTCTACCATAGCTTCTGGTTCAGAGATGCGGCTTACATGGTCTATGCGCTATCCGCTTGCGGTTATCAGGAAGCCGCCGAAGAGGTGCTACACGGCTTCTTGCCGAGGCAGAGGCGCAACGGCGTTTTCATATCGCACCTCGGCGAGTGGGACAGCACGGGCCAGGCGCTATGGGCCATTGCTCAGCACATCAAGCTATACCCGGGTTCGCCGCTTCTCGCGCAAACTCACACGGCGGTAGAGAACGGGGCCAGGTGGATAGCGCGCAGGCTCGCAAAGTCCGAAGATGGACTAATGCCCCCCGGCCTCTCCGCCGAGCATCTCGGCCCACCCGACCGCTACTACTGGGATAATCTCTGGTCACTGGCGGGCTTAGAAGGGGCGAGAGAGGTGTTGGGTGAAAAACGCTTCGGGAGAGCTGCGGCAAAATTGCGAAGATCGCTGGCGCTGGCCTGGGCAACTGATGTGGCTGCGCTGGGCAGAACAGCCGTGCCTGCCGCACCAGGTCGGGGCATAGACCTCGGCATGGTTGGCTCGCTCGTCGCCTGGTTCCCGCTTGAGCTTGTACCCGCTGATAGCCCGTTCCTTGCAGGCACACTCCAGGCGCTGGAGGAGACTACTTTCTATAAAGGCGCGCTTTTCGTTAGCACCGGGCATTCCGGCTGGGGAACTTATCTCAACATGCGCATCGCCGGCTGCTATTTACTGCAAGGCTCGCCAAGGGGGTGGGAGCTAATGCGCTGGCTGTTGCGCCACGCATCACCCACTTACAACTGGCCTGAGGGGATCAACCCGAAATCGGGCGGGGGGAGCGCCGGAGATGGGCAGCACGGCTGGGCATCGGCGGAGTGGTTACTGCTCATACGTGCTCTTTTATTCAGGGAGAGCAACCCTAACCTCTTGATCGCCCCGGGCTTGCCGCAAGAATGGCTTCGGTCCGAGGGCAAGCTCGAAGTTGAGCACGCCCCTACCCGCTTCGGCGTTCTCAACTATACAATAGAGTGGGATAGGGGCGGACGCAGCATCGCACTCAAAGTGAACCCAAAGTGGCGCACACCCCCACGCGGAATCTTCTGGACAGTGCCAGGCTCTATCCAGAGCGCTGCCATTGATGGGCAAGATGTTGCTTCCACCGGGAAGAGTGTACGCATACCAGCAGATGCAAGCCTGGCGGAAATAACAAGGGGGTTCGTGAAAGGCGAAACGTTTCATAAAGCTTAGCTCATGCCAAAGAAACCACACCTTTCTCTTGTAATGACCGTACGCAACGAAGCGAGCAATCTGCCTCGACTTCTAGACAGCGTGCTGGCGCAAACGCTTGTGCCTGCTGAAGTGGTAATCGTAGATGGAGGCTCCAGCGACGGCACGCAGAGGATAATACGCAGCTACGCAGAGAAGCTATCCTTGCGGCTCATCGAGATGCCCGGCGCTAACATATCGCGGGGGCGCAACACCGCGATAGAGGCCGCACGCTGCGATACTGTTGCGGTCACCGACGCCGGTGTGTGGCTCGATCCGCGCTGGCTGGAGTCGCTCGCAGAGGCGTTGGGCGCAGGCGTTGATGTCGCGGCTGGTTTCTTCTTGCCCGATGCGCGAACTACTTTCGAGCGCGCAATGGGCGCAACGGTCCTCCCTGCGCTTGAGGACATACAACCCGGTAAATTTCTGCCTTCCAGCCGCTCGGTAGCCTTCCGCAAGGAGGCATGGGCGGCGGTTGGCGGCTACCCTGAGTGGCTCGACTATTCGGAAGACCTGGTGTTCGATTTCGCGCTCCTTGAGGCGGGGTGCCACTTCGTCTTTGTTCCCCAGGCGGTCGTTCATTTTCGCCCTAGATCAAGCCTGAAATCCTTTTACCTGCAATACTATCGCTATGCCAGGGGCGATGGCAAAGCGGACCTCTGGCGCAAACGGCACGCTATCAGGTATACGGCCTACACAGTTGGGCCGCTCCTTATGATGTGGGGCTTGAAGTGGCGGCACTCATTAAAGGGAAAGGGCTTGCTGGCGCTAGCCGTCGCAGCAGCAGCGCTTTACTGCCGCAAGCCCTACCTGCGCCTCTTGCCCGCGTTACGCAGGCTGTCTCTGCGCGAGGTATCATACGCGCTTGCTCTGGTGCCACTCATACGGCTGACGGGAGACATAGCCAAGATGGTGGGTTATCCCGTTGGCCTCATCTGGAGGCTCCGAAGAGCATCGCATTGAGCCTTTTGCCCCCTCTTTCGTTACAGGCAGGAACTCTGTAGCCCTTATCGGTGAACAACCCTGTAAAGACGTGACTACGATGCAACAAGATAGCAAAACAAGCCCCTCCTCTCCCTATAGGCTTATGGCGCTCGCGCTGGCATCTGCTGATGGCTTCAGGAGCCTGTCGCTGTCAGCAGATGGCGGCCTGGTGGGCAGCATCGGCGGCGCTGTTTGTTGGTACTCCGCATCTTATGCGCCTGTCTTCAATGGAGCAGGTATCTTCTCCGAGGAGATGGTTAATCTTGATACCCTGGAGATCATAGACAGCTACTTCCGCGAGCGCGAACGCCCATATTGTCTCATGGTGCTCGACCGTCTTGTCTCCGACGCCCCCAATCGCCTCGCCCACCTCGGATACGTGGAGTACGATTCTATGCCCGTGATGTGTCTTGATGGACCGCCGCACGAGTGGGGTATATCAGCAGCTACGCCCGGCGATCTCGCCCTGTCACGGGTGCAGACTCCGCCCGATATGTCCACCTTTCGCTTGCTTCTGAGCCGCATCTTTCATCTCCCATTCGCCGACCTGGAGCTGATCCTGGGAGCGAACGCACTGCGAGTAGAAGGCGTGCGCCATTATCTGGCACGGTACAATAGTGTTCCTGTCGCCACCCTCACACTCATCCTGAAGGGGGAGATAGCGGGTATCTGGAATGTGGGCACGCTGGCCGATTACAGGCGGCGCGGAATAGCCGCAGCAATGATGCGACATGCCATAGCAGAAGCAGCTATGCTTGGATATACTTCAACAATGCTCCTGGCATCGCACGACGGTGAACCCCTCTACGAACATCTAGGCTATATAGCTCAGGGCACAATACAGATATTCGTGCCCGCGCGGCAGGCGGGGTGAGGCGATCTGTAATCCGGGCCGAAGTTATAGCGCGGTTGGGCCAGGCGTGCGTCTTCTAAAAACACAAGTAGTGTGCTAAGGTTGATCAACACTTATCTATCCGCACCTCATAGCTTTCGGCCTCAGGCTCTATGAAGCGCACAAGCCTTGCTCCTTCTTCCTCAAGTGTGCCACGCACTGCCTGCTCGAGAGGACCGAAGGGTTTGAGCGTTAGCAAAGCGGCGTTCCGGTTCACCGCGACCGCCCACATGCCTGCAACCATACCATCCACCAGGAACGTCGGCATTACATCGCCGTTTATTCTAATGACAGTTTTGCGGTAGCAAGCAGGAAGTACTCGCTCGCGGTTGTCGTAGGCAAGTAGCAGATTGTCCCACTTTGGGAGAAAGCGCGGCGACGCAGGTAGATCGCCGCTGGGCCTTGGCGCGTCCACCAGGTCGTAGAGCGTATTACCACCCTCACTTTTGAACGATACAAGTCTGTCGCCCAGCGCTTGTAATGTCGAGTCAATCCGGCCCATCCTGCGGATGCCGCCCCATTGGGCAATATCGGCACGGGAAGCAGGCCCAAAAGCCAGAAGGTAGTGCTCCACCAGCACGCGCA
>JADMIH010000301.1 GCA_015478675.1 Chloroflexota bacterium
CCCCGACTGCTCTGAAAATAACTGAGGATCAAGCAGCTGATGAGAGGGATTCAAGGGAGACTTTGTAGCCCAGCCTCTCCAGATTGCGAACCAACCGACATTCCTTGCCGATACGGTCTCTCTCATCAAAGTAATTACCACCCAGCTCCTGATAAGTAGTGCTATGCATCAACATCTCGTAAGCGATCACCAATATCGAATGTCCAACGGCCACCGCCGCTTTGTTGGATCCTCCACGCCTGGCTATCCTGTGGTACTGAGCCGACAGGTAGCTTTCTTTGCATCGCCCCCCCGCTTGAGCGGCCTCCACCAAAGCCGTTCTCAGCCATACATTGCCTTTACGGGTCCTGCCACTTTTGCGTTTACCCGCACTCTCATGGTTGCCAGGACACATCCCAGCCCAAGAAGCCAGGTGTCGAGATGTAGGAAAGCGCTTCATATCAACCCCTATCTCCGCGACGATCACTTCAGCCGTGCGCTGGCCCACTCCCCGTATCGTCATCAGCAGGTCCAGCGCCCACCCAAAAGGGGCCATTCTCGCCTCTATCTCTCCACTCACCTTCTCAATGGCTTCGTCCAGAAAGTCTATGTGAGCCAACTGCTGAGCCACCATGAAACGCTGGTGAGGCCGAAACCTCCCTTTGAGGGCCGCCTCCAACTGAGGGATCTTCTCCCTCATGCGTCCTTTGGCAAGCTCGGCCATGGCTCGCTCATCGGAGTGTCCTTCGACCAGAGCCGACAGTATCTGCCGTCCAGACACTCCCATGATGTCGGTGGCTACACTGGTGAGCTTGATGTTGGCACCCTCCAGCGTCTTGTGCAAACGGTTCACCTCCGAGGCACGCTCCCTTATGAGTTGAGTGCGGTAGCGTGTCAACTCCCTCAGTTCTCTTTGCCCCTGGTCAGGCACGAAGCTGCCCGCCAACAAGCCGTGCCGGAGCAGGTCGGCAATCCACTCGCAGTCTCGCACATCGGTCTTGCGGCCAGGTACAGCCTTGATGTGCTGGGGGTTGACCAACAACAACTCAAAGCTGCCTTCCAGCAGATTGTAGATGGGCTTCCACAGGACACCTGTCGATTCCATCGCCACATGGGTAACTCGGTTAGCACACAGCCAATCGGAAAGCTCCAACAACTCATGGGTCATGGTACCGAAGCTCTTGAGCTCCTTGTGGATGCGGGTGTAGGTCTGCTTGTCTGGCCCAGACCCAGGTCCAGGCACAATCATACAGGCTACTACCGTTCTCTTGTGAATATCCAACCCGCAGCACCTCTCATAAACCACTTGTATGCCACCCATCGTAAACACCTCCTGAACTCATTGTCTGCTTGTACTTCTACTGATCAATACCAACCAACCCAAAAACAGACAACTGAGCATGGTGTCCGCCTGTTCAGAGATTCTGCTCTGCGTGCTTGCGTGCAGGGTTACTCAACAAAGAAAGCCCTGCAAGGAGCAACAATAAGGGGTGCCTTGGAACACCCAGGTCAAACTGATGTGCGGGCTCGCAGCACCAAACCGAGCCCGACCTTGTTGCGCTCAGACTGTCTGGTTGGTAGCATATCATATGGCGCTGGACTGGCTCAACCATTTTCATTCATAGGCGGGTGGCACACCGCGATGACAAACTGATGTGAAAATAGGGGGTTCAGGCAGCAGTAGCTACCGGAGCTAATGTCACTTGAAAACCCAATCTCTCGATCTGTCGCGCCAATCTCTTCGCCGTGGCCTCGGGCTTGCGTCGCTCGAAGTAGTCAGCTCCTAACTCTCGATACGCTTCCTTGCGCAAGATGACATGATATGCTATCACCAAAATCGAATGAGACACCGCCACAAGTGCTCGCTTGTCCCCACGTCTGGTGACCAAGCGTCGATACTGAGCGGCCAAGTACGTTCCTTTGGTGTGTATCGCCCCTCGAGCTGCCTGCACAAGCCCCACTTTCAGCCAGACGTCTCCTTGGCGCGTTTTACCAGGCCGCCTCTTACCTGCACTCTCGTTGTTCCCAGGTGCGATTCCCGCCCAGGCTGCCAGGTGTCCAGCTGTCGGGAAACGGCTCATGTCCGTCCCGATCTCGGCCACCAACATTTCAGCCAATTCCCTCCCTACACCAGGAATTGTATCAAGTAAGCTGATCACCTCTTCGTTCCCATCCGCATTACATGCTGCACGGATCTCTTCATCGAAATGGGCGATTGTCTCTTCCAGGCTATCGATCTGACACAACAACTCCGTCAGCAGAAAGCGATGGTGAGGCCGCACCCTGCCTTGCAAGGCTACCTCCAACTCGGTGCGTTTGCTGCGCAGCTTTCCCACAGCTAGGCTGGCAAGCACTTTGGCATCGGTTTCTCCAGCGACGACGGCTTCCAGTATAGCCCGCCCCGACACCCCAAGCACGTTGGAGGCCACATCTCCTAGCTTGAGGTTAGCCCCTTCCAACACTTTCTGCACCCGGTTGATCAACGTAGCTCGCTGGCGCACGAAGTTAGTGCGCTCGCGGGTCAGGGCGCGCAAGTCACGTTGAGATTGCGGTGGAATGAAGGAAGGCTGTACCAGGCCATGTCGCAGCAAGTCAGCCAACCACTCGGCGTCTTTGACATCGGTCTTACGGCCGGGCAGGTTCTTGACATGTTGGGCATTGAGCACCCAGACTGTGAAGTCGCCTTCCAGTAGGTTGAAAATGGGCTTCCAATAGACCCCTGTCGACTCGAGTGCCACATGTGTGA
>JADMIH010000044.1 GCA_015478675.1 Chloroflexota bacterium
CTCATGCCCTAAGTTTATCATTAACCGTTACTATTTAGCTGGTAAGGTACTAGTGCTAATTGCGCTGGCATTATTCCTTGGTGGCCGCATGGACCAATCTCAGCAGGCAGGACAGGCGACCACCCGCAACCCGGCTCAGGCATCTATACAGGCACAGCAACCACAGCAAGTAAAGAACGGGTCAACTGCTCCTGGCAGCGCGCCTGGCGAGACGCAAAACACGCAAGGTGCGAATAGGTGCCCGGTCAGCACGGTCACCACCGACCGTCCGGCAAATGCCAATACAGCCGCCTGGAGCCGTACATGGTACCGCAGCCCGGACAGCCAAATCTGGGCAAGCGCATCCGGGCTGAGTTATTTTGCGGCTGGTGGAGATAAGGTGCTCTGGGCCAAGCCGGTAGGGTCCGACCTGTATGCTGAGGGGCATCATTTAGATGGCGAAGCCCAGCCGTTACAGGTTGATATGCCTGGTGGCTATGAGGATATGGATTACCAGGCCAGCGGCGTTACTTTCTCTGCGCCCGGCTGCTGGGAAATCACGGCCGGGCCACTGGCGGCCATTCAGACGGCAACAAGTGGACCCTCGTAGTCTACGTCTCTCCGCTCGGCAACCAGTGAATCTCTTTTTACGCTTATAAGATGTAAGGGAGTACGCTTGCGTACTCCCATTCTGCATACTTTACGCAAAAGCCACGACCGGGCACTCACAGGATATATCGGCTCGGCCCTCATCGCGGGCGATAAGATTACGGGGTAGCGGTCGCTGACATGTCACTGGTCGGGGTAGTATCCATGGCGCCGGGAGTAGTTGTGCTGGTCATCGGTGTCGAGGTTTCCAGCATAGTGGGAGTGATTGTGCCCGTCATTGGCATCGTGGTGCCGGACATGTCAATGGTGGGCGTTTCCATCATGCTAGGGGTGTCCGTTCCGATCACACTCAGGTCCGGGGTGGCGCTCGCCATTGCGTTGGCGGTTGCGGTTGTGTCAACTGTGGCCGTACTCAGTTCTGCGCCTGTGCCTACGGTGGGCGTTTCCGTCGTGCCACATGCAGCAAGGGTCATCGCCGTTATGATCAACAGGACTGCTATCCCTGCCATCTTGCTCAACGGTTGTCTTTTCGGCATAGTTCTCATAAATTTGCTTTCCTCTTTCTGGTATTGTGGGTGTGGAAGCAGGAATCTTCTGCCTCGCTTGCGCAGGTAGCCGCTCTCTATTCCTGCCCATGGGCTTATGCGGGTCAGGGTCTGCGCCTGTATGCTAATACGAAGCAAAAAGAAGGCCGAACGGCGCATACAATAGCCGTTTGGCCCTCTTTTCTAATAAGAACTTAACTTTTAGGCTGTATGGCTAAGGAGATGCCACCATCTTACCGCGCTGGATAACTCGATCTATTCTTCCAAGTGAAGTTATATCCGCCAGTGGGTCCGCCCCATCCGCCAGCACAATGCAATCAGCGTACTTGCCCACCTGGAGCGTGCCTGTTTCCTCTGAGAGGCCAACTGCGCGGGCGGAGCCATGTGTGGCCGCTCGGATCGCGCCCATATTGCCCAGGCCAGCCTCCGACATAAGGCGAATCTCGGTTACAAGGTCCTCTGACGGGTTGAACGGCGTGCCGCCGTCGTTGCCTGCCGCCACAGTTACCCCCGCCTGAACCGCCCACTCGAAGGATTGTCTGTGGGCATCCAGTACGCGCAGGGATTTCTCAACGGCGTATTTTGGTATGCCTGCGCGCTCCCCAGCCTCTACGATCCGGTACGGCGCGGCGAGGGTCGCCACGAGCGCCACTCCACGCTCTACCATCATCTCGATTGCTTCATCATCGAGGAAGATGCCGTGCTCTATGGTGTCTATGCCTGCCCTGATAGCGTTCTTGATCCCCTCTGTGCCCTGGGCGTGGCTGGCGGTGTGCTTGCCCACTTTGTGAGCTTCGTCTATGGCTGCCCGCATCTCTTCTTCAGTAAGCTGCGCCGCTCCCGGCTCCACGCCCGGTGTGAGCACACCTCCCGTAGCCATCAGCTTTAGACAGTCAACGCCGCGCATCAGATTCTCGCGAGCAGCTTTACGCGCCTCGTCAGCGCCATCCACCTCCAGCCCTATAGTCCAGCCGTGCCCGCCCGTCATAGTGATTAACTTACCGGCGCACAGAAGGCGTGGGCCTGGGAAATCGCCTCTCGCGAAAGCGTCACGCAACGCCAGCTCGCCATATTTGAAGCCGCCGAGGTCGCGGGCAGTAGTGATGCCTGCCCGCAGCATCCTCTCGCCACGCCGCGCACCTTCAAGCATGACGGCAGCCAGGGTGCTGCGGCCCAGCGTGGCAATCGGGTCGGGTCCCGCGTCCATCATAATATGCATATGAGCATTGATGAGGCCCGGCAGCAATGTTCGCCCGTTCAGGTCTATTACTTTGGTGCCCGCAGTATCTTCACGCTGGGGGCTGTTTTGGCCTTCCCGCACCGAAGCTATGCGCTCGCCGTCTATGATGACCGTAACCCCTTCTTTGGGGTTAGAGCCTGTACCGTCAATTAGCCGGGCGTTTGTTAGAACTAACACTCTGTTTTGCCTCCATCATGGGGGTTGATAGCCATTACATGACCCTGGTTCCTGGTTGCATTTTGGTATAATACCATAGAAAGGATCAACTATATGAACATTGCTTCTCTCCATCGCACGCGCCGTTTGCGTGCTATTTTCTTAGCCATAGTGGTTGCTATGGCGATACTGGGGTCGTGGCCCGCTGGACGTGCTGCGGCTCAGGTCTACGCACCCGGTGCTCTTATATCCGCCCCGCAGCTTCAGCAGGGCGATTCTCCCGCCGATGCGCCTGTGCCTGCGCTTGCCGCCGTGAGCCGGGGCGACTTCCAGTACTTCCCGCAAACGGCCCATTTCCTGCGCGGCATCTTCTACCAGTACTGGCAGAGCCACGGCGCGACGCCCGTCTTCGGGTTGCCCATCACCGAGGCTCTGGTAGAGAATGGTATAACAGTGCAGTATCTGGAGCGTGCACGGTTGGAGTGGCACCCCGAAATATCAACTGACCCGGGCAAGCAGGTGCTGTTGACCAGGCTGGGAGCTATTCTCTCGGAGGCGCGTAGCTTGAATTTCTCGCCAGGGATCGCGGCAAGCATCACCCCATCCTCCTTCTACTTCACTCAGACCGGGCATAACCTGGCGAACGCTTTTCTCACCTACTGGCAGAACAACGGCGGCCTGGCGGTCTTCGGTTATCCCATCTCGGAAGAGGTAATAGAGACCAGCCCCACCGATGGGCGGCAGTACACGGTGCAATACTTCGAGCGCAACCGTTTCGAGTGGCACCCTGAGCTTGGCCCGGTACACAACGTTCAGCTCGGCTTGCTAGGTGTGGAGTACGCTCAGATGGTGGGCTTGAATCCGTTAGCGCGTGTCTTACTGCCCGGCAGCTCCATCCCCACCGCAGATGCCGACTTGAGCGACTCTCCTAAGCTCGCTCAACTAGTAGACAGCGACCTCCTGCCCGCTGTACAGGCACTGGCGCGCACCCCGCAGTTCAGGTGGGTAGCTGCCGTGATAGTTCAGAACAGCGTGGTCGTGGAGTTCTCCAACATAAACGAGCAAGGGGTAGCAGGGGCTTTCGTCAGCACCCGCAGCCGCTCAAGGCCATACGTTATAGTGGTGCCGGAGTCCGAGCGCAATGCCTCGGTCGCCTCATTAGCCAGTGTTCTGGCGCACGAAGCTACGCATGCCTATGACGTGACCACAGGGGTGATTGCAAAGCAGTCTAACTGTAGCATAGAAGAGGAGTTGCGCGCTTACTTGAATGGACTCTCCTCCTGGGTATTGTTGGAAGGGCCGGACGCGCTCGCCGGGGACTATCGGGCCGGCAGTCTTGATGAGGACGTTAGCAACTCCTTGAGGGGCTTCAATGGCTACGATGTCCAGCTTCAACTTAGTTTCGACGCGCAAGGCGCAAGGAATTACCTTGTCGGGCTCTACGGCCAGGACTGTGGGGGGTGAGCTTTTCTGGGGAACCTGGACCTGGTTGTGATCAAAACAAATACAACAGCAGTGTTGGGCTGCTGTTGTATTTGTTTTGATAAGAGTAAAAGCCTGGCAGGAGTCTCGCTGAGGAAAGAAAGCCGTGTGGCAATCCCCATGTGTGCCTTGCCCCCGCACACGGGGGCGCGTATAATGGGATTTATATTTACAGATGGTAACTACTCAGCTACAGTATGACGCTTCCATGCCGAGTTCAAACACAACATCTTGTGATTTTCGGCCACTTGAAAGCTGCTCAAGACGACCATTTCGCGGGCTATATCTGCTGAGTAAGGCCACTGGCACAATATGTTGTTCTAATGAGCCAAGTTCGGCCTAAATGTTGAAGATATCTAGGCTGAGTAGTTACTACAGATGTACTAAAAGTGCGAGCAAGGTAGGATGATAGAGAGCACCAATACTATGAATGCTTCGCCATCGGGCGATTTGCAGGCCGAGATCAAGCGCGCTCTGGCCGATACAATAAGCTCGCTTGGCTACAATGCCGAGGGGCTGGACCTTACTTTGCGCCCTATACCGCTGGCTGAGGCGTGGGGGTTCGGGTCGGCTGTGGCCTTCCAACTGCGCCGTGCTGGGGGCGCAGTTGGCGGAACAAGCAGTCCACAGGAGATAGCTGAGCGTGTGGCGGCCTCTATACCCAGGCTGCCACAGTTAGAGCGTGTAGAGGCAGTTAACAGCTACATCAATTTCTACGTAGATAAAGAGTGGTACGCCAACCGAGTAATCGCGCAGGTGCTGTCGCAGGGCAAAGGCTACGGCTGCTGGCCTGATCGTGGCGAGCGGGTCATGGTGGAGTATGCCAACCTGAACACACATAAGACTATGCACGTCGGCCACCTCCGAAACGTAGTGCTTGGGGCCGCCATTTTCAACATATTAAAGTGCGCGGGCTTTGACACAGTTGGCGTGACCTACATCGGCGACATCGGTATGCACGTCATCAGGACCTTGTGGGGCTACCTCAACTTCCACAAAGGCGAGGAGCCTCCCACCACCAACAAGGGCGCATGGCTTGAGCAGCTCTACGTCGAAGCCACAGCGCGGCTAGAATACCGTAAATATGTAACAGGGCTGATCAGTGATGCCGCGAAAGCCGACCCGGCTGTGGCCTCCCAGCTTTATCTCGCGCTACAGGCTATGGGCGACACCGACCCTGATGATGCGCCTTATGTGAAAGAGTTGTCCGACAGCCTTCTCGCGCGGGAAGGGCCTGACTGGAAGGGCGTGCTGGCAGCCAGAGACCATATAGCGCTCAACTTGTGGGACGCTCTTGGCCGCGCCCTGGTAGCTCAACCTTCTGCCCTGGACACCTCGAATAGAGAAGCGGCCAGCGTGCAGCCGGCGCCTATGGTGGAGGCAGGTTCCCTGGTAACTCAGCCGCTAAAGGATGATTTGCAGCCGCAAAGCGATCCTCTCGCGGCGTTGCGCCGGGATTATGAGCTGTTGGACGCTCACCGCGGGTGGTGGGATGAGGTACCACGATGGCAGGCTGAGATCAAGGGGTTATTTGCCCGTTGGGATGCTCAAGACCCTGAGCTAGTAGCTCTTTGGAGTGAGACGCGCCGGTGGAGCCTGAACCTCCTTGAGCGCATATTCCGCGACCTAGATGTGAGCTTTGCTACCTGGTTCTTCGAGAGCGAAGTAGAAGAACCAGGCAAAGAGGTGGTAGACGAGCTTATAAAGATGGGGATAGCCGAGGACCATCGCGCTCAGGGTGAGACGGTGATAGTACGAGTGGACGACCAACTGCGTGCCCACCCAGAACTGAGCCGGAAGTATCACAAAGAACTGTACAGGGCCAACAAGGACGGCACCGTAACGCCCAAAGAGACGTGGCGCGTGCTGGTGGTGCTGCGCTCGGATGGCACATCGCTCTACGCTACAAAAGACCTTGAGCTGGCTCGTATCAAGTTCAACGATTGGCACGTGGATCGCTCGATCTACGTGATTGATACACGGCAGTCCCTCTATTTCCAGCAAGTCTTCAAGGTGCTCGAATTGTGGGGTTTTCCTCAGGCTGAGAAGGCTTACCAGTTAGCCTACGAGTTCGTGAACACGCCCGAAGGCGCTATCTCCTCGCGCCGTGGTGGTGCGCCTCTGTACGAGGACCTGGAGAGCGAGGCGTTACAGCGGGCGCGAGCAGTGGTAGACGCCAGGGAAGCCGAGCAGCCGCGCAATTTGACAGAGGAGCAGAAAAGGACGATAGCGCACGCCGTTGCCTTTGGCGCGCTCAAGATGGGGATGCTCGACAAGGACAACAACAAGGTGATAACCTTTGTCTGGGAGCAAGCCCTTAACCCGGAGTCGCAGTCGGCCACCTATGTGCAATACTCGCATGCTCGTGCTACCCGCGTGCTGGAGAAGGCCCCGGCAGAAGCTCTGCCCAGAGAAGGCGAGCGCTATAACTTCGCCTCACTAACAGCCTATGAGACAGCGCTTCTTGAGCTAATAGCCAAGCTGCCTGAAGAAGTGGTGCGCGCCGCCGACGCCTACAAGCCGGTAATAATCGCCACCTACTGCTTTGAGCTAGCCGACGCCTTCAATAGCTTCTATCACAACTGCCCTGTGCTGAAAGCAGGCTCAGACGAGCTGGTAAAAGCCAGACTAGCCCTGACAGCCGCCTCCAAGCAAACGCTGGCAAATGCCCTCGGGTTGTTAGGGATAGAAGCGCCGGATATGATGTGATCAGATCACGCAATAGGCACTATCCTACCCACAACGATGTGGAGAACTATGCCTTTACAAGTAACTTCTGAGTTCGGGCGATTGCGCGAGGTAATCGCCCACCGTCCCGGCAGGGAACTGGCGCGGATGACCCCCTCTACCCGCGACTACTTCCTCTTTGACGACCTCCTTTTCGATGAGCATGCCCAGCAGGAGCACGACTGGCTGACAAGTCTCCTCCAGGACCACCTGGGGGTGAAGGTCTACTACTTCGGGCAAATGCTGGCTGAAAGCCTCGCCGAAGCACCGGATGGCGAGCGTAAAGCTCTGTTGTCGCAGGTGTGCAGGCTGGAGTCGGATATGGCGCCTGTAGAGCAGAGGATCGGCCAGCTTGAGGTGTTGGTGCGCTGGTTCCAGGGGCAGGGTTGGCCCCAATATACCCACGATCCGGAGGGCGATCCCAACGCCGCTGCGCCCGGTGCCCTTCCACGTAGCTTATCTGCCGTTTTCTCCCACAGCAACGCCACAGGACCCCTCTCCACACAGCAGCTAGAGTCGTTTGACTACCTGCAACATCGCTTAGAATGCCGTTGCGCTGAGCGCGACTTTGCGACGCTGGCCGAGGAGCTGATCGAAGGAATCGAGGCGCGAGCGGCTGAACCTTCGTCTCCTCAACCGCCTTGCCCTGAGCTTGATGGCAACGGTGCTGCTCATCAGGCACAAAGTGGTGATGTGGACGCGCTGCGCCGCTACGTTGAGGGACAGCTATTTTATCTGACGCCTCTCCCCAACTTGATGTTCATGCGCGATCTTGGCACGGTTGTGAATAAACGCCTCTTGCTGGCCCGCATGGCTGCCCCAGGCCGCGCCCGCGAGCCTTTACTTTTAGACTTTGTCCAGCGCAATCACCCCAGGTTCAAGGAAACGCAGCGTTGGACCTGGGCTGACGCTCGCATCAACGACCCCGCCTGGCCTGTCGCCTCATCACCTCATCTACAGCTAGAGGGAGGCAACGTGCTGCAACTCAGGGAGGATATGCTGGTGGTGGGGGTGAGCCAGCGCACCAGTCTGGAGTCGGTGCAGAGGGTAGCCGATGCATGGCGCGCCTACGCCATCGAGCAGGGCAAGCCGATGATCATCTACGTGCTGCGGTTGCCTGCGGGCTTCAACCACCTCGACAGCGTGCTGGGAGTGATAAATCATGATGAGTGCGTGGTCTATTCTCCGGTCTTCGAGCCTTACGGGCCTGCCTCGGTAGATGTGGTGCGTGCCGAACTGGGCGAAGCGCCTGTGCGCCCCACCCGTTCAGCCGATTTCTTTGGCAGCTTGCGAGCCGATGGGATAGATTTGACAGCTATACCCTGCGGCGGGATGGACCCTATTGACCAACAGCGCGAGCAGTGGTTCAGCGCGGCGAACTTGCTGGCGCTGGCTCCCGGCAAATTGCTTATCTACCGCTCCTCCGAGCGCACAATTGAGGAGCTTGCGCGCAATGGCTACACTGTACACGACACAACGGACGTGCAAACTGGGGCTGTCACCCTCGATCTGGACAGCCCCGGCAAGTGGGTACTACGAGTGAAAGGCTCAGAGCTTTCAAGAGGGCACGGCGGCCCGCATTCGCTGCTCTTGCCGCTGATACGAGAGAGTATAACCTCGTGACAGGAGGGTATCCGTTCTTTGATTTGTTCGTATAGGCAGTGGCTGCTTGCGTCGCTATGATAACCCACGCCCCCCCGACCTCTAGCCTCCGGCGAGAGCCACAGCGCATACTTCTAATGCTGCTGCTGCCTATCGGTGACACACTTTTCACCACGCCCACCATACATGCCCTCCGTAAGCGCTACCCGCAGGCGCATATCGCCGCCCTCGTCTACCCTACCAACCTCGGTATACTCCGCTCCAACCCTGACATAAACGAATTTCTTCTCTGGCCTACGCGTGAGGCATGGCCCGGCATTACAGGCGTGCTGAAGCTATTCTGGAAGCTACGCCGATCCCGGTTTCAACTTGCGGTAGAGTTTTGCAGCTACATTTGGTGGCTAACAAGGTTGAGCGGCATCCCACAGCGCACCGAGATGCATCTTCCGAGGTTCTGGTGGGTGTTGCCCTGGGCAGGCAGGGGCTGGCGCAAGCGCCATGCTGTGGAGCACTACGCCGACGTTGTGCGCAGGCTTGATATCCCGGTAGAGGATATGAGCCTGCACATACACTGGAACGGCGAAGAAGCAGCGCGGGCGCAAAGCTGGTTTGATAAATACAATGTGGGCCCGCAAGAAACGCTAATCGGCTTGCACCTGGGAGGCGAAGGGCTGTGGGGGCACAAGCGCTGGGGCGTTGAGGGTTTCGCGCAGGTAGTTGACCGTCTCCACGAGGAGCTTGGAGCGCGCGTTATAGTGATGGGGGGCAAAGACGACGGCTACCTGGCAGCCGATCTCGCCTCTCGCACAAAAGCGCCTATCATCAACGCTGTTGGACAAACTAGTCTGGGCGAGACCGCATCGATGGCGGCGCGATGCTCGCTCTTTATCGGCAATGACTCCAGCCCTATACACATCGCCACAGCTGCGGGCACCCGCGTGGTCGGCATCTACGGGCCGACCGACCCCCGCAGCTACAGGCCCTGGCTGCCGGGTGGCAAAGAAGGTGAAGATTACGCTATCGTCCGCTCCAGCTTGCCTTGTGCCGGTAAATTCACTCTGGTAGGGGGAATAACTATTGTCGGCTGGATACGCGCCATGAGGTGCCCGGCTTTGAGCGCTATCACACCTGAGCAAGTGCTCAACGCAGTGCGGCCACTGCTGAAGGCGGATCGCGGCGTGGTCTCTCAGAAAGGCAAGTTGTAACTACAATAGCCGGCTGGCTGCTTCTTCGTGCAGCAGCCGGCAGGCTATTGTCCACCGATGTCTGCTCTATCGAGGACGCTGCCCCGAATAGCAACCTTTACTGCTGGATTTTCTCTTCGGTAACTATGGGCGTAGAGGCCGTTGTAGCCACAGGTGTGCCGGTGGCGCTGGTCGCAACAGTGGAGCTTGTGGGTGCGGTGGGAACCACAGGAGCAACCGGGGCAGCCGTCGTGACTGTGGTCGTCTGAGCGCTTGTAGTCTCATCCTTTCCTTCAGATGCCTCACGAAACTCCTTAACGCCTTTGCCGAGTGAGCCAAAGACTTGTGGCAGCCTGCCTGCCCCAAATACTATTAGCACAATAACCAGTATCAATAACAGTTCGGGCCCGCCTAAGCCTGCCATAGCTTTTCTCCTTTCGTGATGCCTCCGGTGGAGTGCATACCGCATTATACCACCTCTTAGCAATCAATTCCTGCCGGCTTATGAAAGTTGAGAGGCTGCGGATAACAATATGCTGCCCATAACTCCTCACGCCCATGTTTACCGCACCTCGAATATTTGCCTCAATAAACATACGCATAAGTAGTGTCAAGCGGGTTAAACAGCCGGAAAATTAGCCTTCCTCTTATTAGAAACCCAGACCTTGCCTCTGAACTCCTCTCCTTCCCATATGGGCTTACAGGAACATTTTCCATGCTGAGCTTGTAGCGCCTCATGATCTTGCTACAGAAGAACCCCGCCCTGATCCAGCCTGCGTGTGGGGAGGAGCTTTTCATCTAATCTGTTTCAACTTGCCTGTTTACAGCATAGATCATTTGTGCTAAAATCACAGTATGGAAATAACCAAACAAAACGCGCGGCGCTACCTGCTTGGCAGGCAGGGACTCTGGCCTGGGCGACGGTGGCTCGGTAAAGTGGGCAGCGAAACGGCAGTGCATGAGCTGGAGGCGGTGCAGGTGGATACTATCACCACTGTAGCCCGCAACCACGACCTCGTGCTCTGGAGCCGTGTGGTTGACTACGATACGGCTTACCTCGACAGTCTCCTCTATACAGAACGCCGCTTTTTCGATTACGGCGGCATACTGATGATCTACCCGATGGCTGAGCTACCCTACTGGCGGGCGGTAATGAGGCGGCGCGGTGAGGTGCAAAGTCGCGCTGAGTGGGCAGCCCGCAATGGCGGTCTCATTGAGGATGTGAAGCGCGAGTTGCGAGCGCGCGGGCCGCTTGGCAACCGTGATATGGCCGGGCAGCAGCGCGTAGAGAGCTACCGCAGCGGCAAAGACACAGGCGTAGCTCTCTATTACCTCTGGACGATTGGCGAGCTGATGACGCACAGTCGCAGGGGTTTCGAGCGCCTTTACGGCTTCCGCGAGGGCATAGCGCCTCCTCCGCACGACTACGAAGCCGGCCTTGACGAGGCGGAACACTTTTTCGCCCGCAAAGCCGCGCGCGCCACCGGGCTGGGCACTGCGTCAGAGTGGCGGCGCTGGATGTCGCTCCTCACTTACCGTTCCATCAGCGCGGCAGAGGCTCGCCGCTGGTTGGACGAGCTAATGTCACTTGGGGAGCTAGCTAGCATTACCGTGCATGGCCGCAAAGAGCCGTGCTACTTTCCCTCAAGCGATCTCACTATCATGGAAACGCTCGCGGCGGGAGGTGTGCCTGATGCCTGGCGGCCTATTGAAGCGAGCTCTCAACAGGAAGCTAACCTCCTTGCTCCCCTCGACAACCTGATTCAGGACCGTAAGCGCACCCAGTCACTCTTCGACTTCAGTTATATCTGGGAGGTATACAAGCCCGTAGAGCAGCGTCTCTACGGCCACTATACAATGCCCATTCTCTTCGGTGATGCCCTGGCAGGCCGCCTTAGCCCCAAGCTGGACCGCAAATCGAAGGTGTTGTGGATAGAAGGTTTATGGCTGGAGGATGAGCGAATCGCTGATGACGCGCTTTTTGTCTCAGCGTTATCAGCATCCTTGCGCCGCTTCGCCTCCTTTCACGGCGCGAAGCAGATAGACCTCTCCCTACTCAGCCCAACGCCACTACGCCAAAATCTTGCCCGGGCGGTAGGATAGACGTGTGAAGCGGCCCCGTCTCGCTCTAACCTCATCACTGGCTTTGGCGTTGCTTTATCTGTATACTTTACTACAGGGTAAAGCAAAGGCGAGTTAACTTATGTCTCGATTGCCTGAAGATTTTGACGTCTCCACGATAGAAGACCTCGACCCTGAGCCATCCAGCGGGGGGAGGTTTCTTCACCTGCGCGAGTTTTTCCTCGGCTCTCTCTTGCTGGTTGCTGTGCTTGGATGGGCGGGCTGGCAGTGGTGGCAGCAGACGAGCATGCAGAACAGCTACCGCCTGGGCGCTCAGGCTGCCGCAGCAAAGCGTTGGGACGACGCGGAGGCCTACTTTGCTGCCGCGGGAGGCTACCGAGACGCCCCTTCTCTAGCCCAGCGTGCCGCGGCCAATGTAGAGGAGCGTAACAAACGTTATTACCAGGCTTTGTTGTACTCGAGCCAGGGTAAGTGGGTTGATGCCTTCGGCCAGATAAGCGCCACCCTCAAGATTCAACCCGACTACCGTGACCTGCCGCAAATGGCGCGCGTAACCGAGGGACACGTGTACGATGAGGCGCTGCTGGGCGATGTGGTGCAGTGGCCTGGTGCCAACCCACCAGGCCTGTACTACCGTGCAAAGAGCGGCTGGGTCTGGCTGAAAGGCAGCGACCTGTACAGCGAGTTCCAGTTCAGCAACCAGCCCAATCGCATTGTCTATGATGTGCCGGGGCCGGGCTGGGTTCCATCTGCTGCGCGCCCCGGCCAGGGGAGCACGCCAGGTGAGCAAAGTAAGGAAGGGCGGGTGGCGACCCTGGCGTGGTTAGACCCTTCGGTCACTAGCGGCACACTGAAGTTGGCGCAGTTCCCGGTGAAACTAGACCAGTACGGACTCGCTCTGTGGGGTAGAGAGGGAACGTGGGCCACGGCGAATGTGTTTAACACATCGGATAGAAACTTAACTCCTGTATATTACGCGATGACTTCAATGGCTCCCCTGACCTATGTGCCCTCCGATGGCTCCGCCCCTACCACACTCACCCTGACCGGCGCACTCAGCAAACCGGCCTTGCTCACCCTGGATAGCTCCTACGATGACCTCTTGCTCTTTGCTGACTGGCAGATAGGCGCGGACAAGAGCACGGCCGTGACTGTGTACCTGGCCGATGCCTCAGGTGCCAGACGTCGTACTCTGTATAGCTACCAGGGTGGGATCGTGAAGGCGCAGTTGAGTAGCGATGGCAAGCAGGTGCTGTTAGTCACTTACACATCGAAGGGCGACTATCAGCCTCTAGAGCTATCGCTGGTGCTGCTGGATGCTACAGGCGCGCAACAGCCTGTTGTGCTGGCCGAGCAGCCTGACGTACCGACCTACGACATGCAGGTTTTGAGCGGCCCTTTGCAATCTACTTACATTGAACGCGGGCCTTTCGCGGGCAAGGTGTTGGTGACCCAACGGACACGTGGGTCCAATCGTGTAACCCTTCTCGACCCCGCTAGTCCGCAGACCCCTCTGTCCACTGTGACGGTGCCGGGTAGTAGCACGCTGGAGTGGGGCACTCTGCTTCTCGGTGATGATCGTCTGCTATTGCTTGGTTACCCTTATGGAGGGTTGAGCAGTGGCCCTAAACCTTCCCAAGATCGCGAGGTCTTGATAAGCATGAAGCTCGGCGGAGGCCTTGAGGTGCTCTACATAGAAGCCCCGGCTTGGCTATATTCCATGTCGTTGCGCGGAGGGTACCTGCTTTTCTCCGGCGACAAGTGGAAAAGTGATCGAGGCGATTCGATGGGGTACTCCTTGAGCGGGCTGCCGCTATCGAGCCTTGCCCATGATAGCGTCCAACCCAGGCTTATCTATAACCCAACCTTCACACTCAATGATCGGGGATTCTACAGTGGCCCTTCCGTGAGCCTGGGAGAAAATGCTCTGGCATACCTGGATGGTCAAGACCTTCGGGTACGCGCCTACGATACCCTGACTGATGTCAAGCTCCTCAGCGGTATCTCCGCACTCGAGTCTCCCTCAATGTACGACTCGGCCGTTGGGCCCCGCTAGCCACGCACCGTAGGCACAACAGTTGTTGACGATCATGAAGGTTCCGTTCTCGACTTTCCTGAAAAGCGCGTTGCGACTCACTGCGCGCGACTTTTTACATGTATATAACCGCCCGCGCGCAGGGAGGAGTCTATACAAGGTGTATAGTTTGCCTCTGCCAGAGCCAGGCAACAGCACGACACAGCCTTCTGAGCTTCTCACTGTAGATACACGGAACGGTTCGATTATAGCTCAGCGCCTCACGCTACGCTGCACTCATCTTGCCTGTTATCCCATTTGTCTCTTTGTCTTTAAGTATCGCCCCTACAGGGTTAAGTAAGGTTGCTATCACCCTCTTCATAGTATTCTACATTCCCAGGCTGAAAGCTTACATCTCATCGCGCCATTGACACCCCTGATAAAAACGAGTATAATCAACGGGTAACCTAACAAGCGTTAGTTTCAGCGAGATATTATGGCGATAGACAGAAAAGAGCAGATATATTCTACGGCCCGGTCGCTTTTCAGCGAGCGTGGCTACCACGCCACCACTGTGCGCGACATTGCCCGCGAGCTTAACCTCCAGGGCGGTTCGCTTTATGCTCATATACTCTCTAAAGAGGACGTGCTCTGGGAGATCGTGAACCGTGCAGCCGACCAGTTTCTAGCCTCGGTCGAGCCTATCGTAGCCTCCAATCTACCGCCCTCGCAGAAGCTGCGTGCGATGATACGCGCCCATATCGGCGTGGTAGCCGCCGACCTTGCCGACGCGACTATCTTCCTCCATGAATGGAAGTTCCTCGGTGAAGAGCGCCGCCAATCAGTCGCGGCACGCCGCAACCAGTATGAGAGCCTCTATCGCCAGGTGGTTGAGGATGGCATACACTCAGGCGATTTCGCCCCTGCTAATCCTAAGATGGCCGCCCTGCTGGTACTGTCGGCGGTCAACTGGCTCCCTCAGTGGTACAATCCAGGCGGCCCACTCTCGCCCGACGAAGTAGCGGACGTTTTCAGCGAGCTTATTTTGAGAGGTTTGGAGAGGATTTGTACTGCGTAGGGGACGTGGGGCATCCTTGTTTTACTCTGACTTTATTACGCAACCCGTACTACGCAGTACAAGTTCCCAGATAACAAAGGAGATAGCGAATGGAAGACCAGAACCACATAGAAGAGTTTACCGCATTTGTGCAGAAGGGCGGCAAGGTAGAACCGGGCGATTGGATGCCTGACGAGTACCGCAAAGCGGTTCTCAAGTTCGTGGAGATGCACGCCAACTCCGAGTTGATGGGCGTGCTGCCGGAGCGCGAGTGGATCAACAAGGCCCCCACCCTCAAGCGTAAGCTGGCTCTTACCGCCAAAGTGCAGGACGAAGTAGGCCATGCCGAGCTTCTTTACCGCGTAGCTGAAGACCTGGGCAAGAGTCGCGAAGATATGCTCCAGGACCTTCTCGACGGCAAAACCAAGTTCCACAATGTCTTTCACTACCCTACCTACTCCTGGGGCGATGTTGCCATCATCGCCTGGCTAGTGGACGCGGCGGCTATACAGTCGCAGAAGGCGCTGCTCGATTCATCTTATGCGCCTTACGCCCGCACCATGCAGAAGATCTGTTGGGAAGAGAGCTTCCACATCAAGCACGGTTATGATATCGTGATCACGATGATGAACGGCACCCAGCAGCAGAAAGAGATGATCCAGGAAGCGCTGAATCGCTGGTGGCCGCCGCTGGTAATGTTCCACGGTCCGCCCACGCCTATTGAGAAGGACCGCGACCTGCACTACCGCATCAAGGCAAAGCATAACGGGGTGCTTCGGCAGGAGTTCTTCGCCAAGTACATCCCCAAGATATTTGAGCTTGGCCTGACGCTTCCCGACCCGAATATTCACTTTGACACCGAGGCCAACGAATGGAAGTACACCGAGCCTGATTGGAACGAGCTAAAGATGGTCGTCACAGGTCACGGCCCCAGAAGCCAGGAGCGCCTCGACCTTCGCCGCGTAGCTTACGCTGATACGCAGTGGGTGCGCGACGTAGTGTTAGGGAAAGCTGCCTGAAGGCGGCAGTTACGAATTACAAGTTATAGATATTCAATTCGTAATCAGGAACCACCAAAGTGCCAGTATTCGAGATATTCCAACAGCCCCGCGAGGGCAAGGCTTTCGAGCATGGGGGCAATCTGGTTGCCCCTGATGTCGAGATGGCAATCCTCTATGCCCGCGAGTTCTATGCGAGGCGGCAGGAGAGCCACAGCATCTGGATCGTGCCACGTGAGGCTATCGTGGAGATATCCGACCAGGATTTGCTCCACCCTCCTGCCGTAGATCGCTCGTACCGCTCGGTCGCAGGGTATTCTGTGCGCGACACGCTGCGGGCCACGCGTGGTGCGGTGGCGGGTAGTAACCAACCTGATTAGCCTTGGAAAGCGAGAGAATGCAACCGATGGATAAGCAGGTACAGGAAACTCAGAGTCCCCAGGCCTTTGACATGTGGGGGCTGACGCCGCTGCAAATATTGCTCTTTGCCCTTGCGGATGACGAGTTCATCCTCGGCTACCGCAACTCGGAGTGGACGGGCATCGCGCCGATCTTGGAGGAGGACGTGGCTTTCTCCTCGATGTCGCAGGATGAGATTGGGCACGCCCGCCTCTACTACGAGTTGCTGCAAGAGCTTACAGGGACAATGGCCGACAAGCTCGCCTACAGCCGCAAGCCCAACGAATACCTATGCTGCCGGCTTGTGGAGCACCGCAAGCTCGATTGGGCGCATGCTATCGCCCGGCAGTTTCTCTACGACACAGCCGACCATGTGCGTCTCGAAGCGTTGACTCACAGCAAATACGAGCCTTTAGCCAACGCTACGCAGAAGATAATCCGCGAAGAAAAATACCATCTAATGCATGGCGATATGTGGCTGACGCGCCTCGCAAAGCTCAGCACAGACTCGCGGGCCAGGCTTGAAGGGGCGCTGGTGGTCCTCTGGCCAGACGCTCTGGGTATCTTCGAGCCTTTGCCAGGCGAAGAGCAATTGATAGCCGACGGGGTGCTACCCGGTACTATGTCAGATATGTGTACCGATTGGCTGGGGCAAATCACACCTTACTTCTACAACCTGGAGCTGCCTTTCCCCGCCACATTGGACGAGCGCACCGGCCTATACATACCCACAGTCGAGCCGGTGTATGGCGGCAGGCGCGGCCAGCACACCGGCGAGTTCACAGAGCTATGGAAGGAGATGACATCTGTCTACAGGCTCGACCCGGAGGCGGTGTGGTAGGTAGGGCCTGTGGAAGAGAGGAGCCATAGCAGCTTTTCGCGCTGGCAAAGACATTACAAGAGTTGACATAACAGGCAAAATACAATGAGGTTTATACTATGAGAGTAGCACAGAAGATAACAGAAGATAGCGTTAGAGAAGCATTGCTGGAGGTGATGGACCCGGAGATACCCAGTCTCTCTATTGTAGACCTGGGTGTGGTTGGTAACGTCGCTGTGAGCAGCGATGCTATTGAGGTGGAGCTAATGCCCACCTTTGTGGGCTGCCCTGCCCTCGAAATCATGAAAGACAGCGTGAAGGAGAGGCTGCACGCGCTCGCCCCAGACCACGAGGCGCATGTAAGGGTGACTATGACTGAGCCCTGGACCACTGACCGCATCAGCGAGAAAGGCCGCCAAATACTGAAAAGCTCAGGTTTCGCTCCTCCACCCACGACCGCTATGCCCGCACGCGCCAACTTGATTCAGCTAATGCCCGTCGCCGAATGCCCCTATTGCGGCTCACGCAAGACGGTGATGGAGAACGCCTTCGGCCCGACCCTGTGTCGCGCTATCTACTACTGCGCCAACTGCCGCCAGCCGTTTGAGCAGTTTAAGCAGGTGTAAGCTTCATAGCCACGGTTGGCAGCCTGATGTCCCCTTTATTTACTCACGTTACGCGGTGAACGACGAACGAGGGACCGCTCTCTCTAAAGGGAACCCAGCGACCGGATGACCGCTGCCTCTATACTTTCTGCGCGGTAAGTACCATAGAAGCTTTGGGTCCTTTGAGACCCTTTGCGGCTTGTTCATACCTCAATGTAGATGCAATCGCCCTGTTTTACCTCGGCAGGTAAATGTTCAGAATAGGGGTGAGGGTGGGTAAAAGGGCAGGTGGCGCACAGATACCTCTTGAACTTGGTTCTACCCTTATTCTGAACACTTACGCTCAGGGCGTGGCTCCCGTTCTATGCACAAATGTGCTATAATATAGAGAGCGTATCTGCTTCGGGCGGCTATCGGTGTCGCCTCTTTATGACTGAAGTTGCGCGAGGTTGTGGAGATGCCTGACTTTCATGTGGTCTCCGACTTCAGGCCGACGGGCGACCAGCCACAGGCTATCGAGAAGTTGGTGCAGGGTATTAAGAATGGGTATAAAAACCAGACGCTGCTGGGCGCTACGGCCACCGGCAAGACATTCGTCATGGCCAAGTTGATCGAGGCCACCCAGCGTCCTACTCTCGTGCTGGCCCACAATAAGACTCTCGCCGCGCAGCTTTACCAGGAGTTCAAAGACTTTCTCCCCAACAACGCGGTCGAATACTTCGTCTCCTATTATGACTACTACCAGCCCGAAGCCTACATCCCGCGCACCGACCTCTACATCGAGAAAGACGCCGACATAAACGAAGAAATAGACAAGCTGCGCCACGCCGCCACACGTGCCCTCTTCGAGAGGCGCGACGTAGTGATAGTGTCGTCAGTCTCCTGCATCTTTGGCCTCGGCTCGCCTGAGGAGTATGGCAAGATCGCACTCACTATCAAGAAGGGTGAGACGGTCAGGCGGCAGAAGATGCTCAGGCATCTGATTGACAGCCATTACACCCGTAACGACCAATCGCTGTTGCGCGGCACATTCCGCGTCAAGGGCGATACCGTTGAGATACAGCCTGCCTATGAAGATATGGCTCTGCGTGTTGAGTTCTGGGGCGACGAGATCGAGCGTATCCTCGAGTTCGATCCTCTCACCGGAGAGGTGCTGATCGAAAAGACAGAGGCCAATATCTACCCCGCCAAGCACTTTATCACCTCCGAGGATAAGCTGGTGGCCGCTATGCAAGACATAGAGGCCGAGCTGGTAGAGCGGGTGGCCCAACTGCGTGCCGAAGACAAGCTGGTAGAGGCGCAGCGCCTGGAGCAGCGCACCCGCTACGATCTGGAGATGCTACAGGAGACAGGCTACTGCTCAGGTGTGGAGAACTACTCGCGCCACCTGTCGCGCAGAGCCGCGGGCGACCAACCCTGGACGCTGCTCGACTATTTCCCGGATGACTACCTGCTGATGGTGGACGAGTCGCATATTACATTGCCCCAGGTGCGCGGTATGTATGGCGGCGACCACTCGCGGAAGGCTACGCTTATAGACTACGGCTTTCGCTTGCCGTCGGCCTTCGACAACCGACCTCTCACCTTTACCGAGTTCGAGGGGCATATAGACCAGTCGGTCTTTGTGAGCGCAACCCCAGGCCCCTACGAATACGAGCACAGTGAGCAGATTGTAGAGCTGATAATTCGCCCTACAGGTCTTGTAGACCCTTCCGTAGAGGTCAAGCCGAGCGAGGGGCAGATAGACGATCTGGTGGCGCAAATCAAAGCGCGGACCGCCAACGGCCAGCGATCAATAGTAACTACCTTGCGCACCAAGTTTGCCGAGCAGATCGCCGATTATCTCAAAGAGGTGGGTGTGAAATCCACCTATATTCACCATGAGATAGATACTCTCGAAAGAGTAGAGATACTGCGTGACCTTCGCCTCGGCGTATATGACTGCATCGTAGGCATAAACCTGCTCAGAGAGGGCCTGGACCTGCCGGAGGTGTCGCTGGTAGCGATACTGGACGCTGATAAAGAGGGCTTCTTACGCTCGCGAGATGCTCTCATCCAGGTGATAGGCAGGGCCGCCCGCCACTCCGAAGGCCACGTGATCATGTACGCCGACGTGGTAACGCGCTCTATGCAGGCGGCTATCGAGGAGACCTACAGACGGCGCGAGATACAGATCGCCCACAACAAAGAGCATGGTATAGAGCCTGCCAGCATACAGAAGCAGGTGCGCGACATCACCGAGCGAGTGCGCGCTGTGGCAGAAACCAAAGCCGAGTACACTGTATCACCCACAGGCGAGGTCATGGTGAACAAGGACGAGATAGCACGCATGATCAAGGACCTTGAAAGCCAGATGAAATCTGCCGCCAAGCTGCTAGAGTTTGAGAAAGCCGCCGCTATCAGGGACAAGATAGTGGAGCTGCGGAGGATGGAAGTAGTAGTCTAACTTTACTCGATAGAATAACGGAAGGGGCGGGGTGACTGACCACCCCTTCCGTTATTCTAAAACAACCCCCTCAGTCCTCACGCCTCAGTTCGCTACGCCTGCGCCTATGCTTCCGTGCGGGGCAGGCTTGAGCGGCTTCGATAGCTGAGGCTCGGCGGGGGCTTCGGCCTTTTCGTCGACAACTGCGGCGGGGCGCAGCGCTGCTCTTAGCACCCCTTCCAGATCGTCTACCGGCACCATTTCCAGCTGGCGCAGCACCTTCTGGGGGATCTCGTCCAGGTCTTTCTCATTCTTGCGCGGCAGCACAAAGGTCGAGATACCGGCGCGGTGCGCCGCCAGCACCTTCTCTTTGAGGCCGCCGATAGGCAGCACCTTGCCGCGCAAGGTGATCTCGCCTGTCATAGCCACATCGCGCCTCACCTTTCGGCCACTGAGGGCCGACACCAGAGCGGTGCCCATAGTTACACCTGCCGATGGGCCATCCTTGGGGATAGCGCCCGCAGGCACATGAATATGAATGTCCGTCTTCTCGAAGCGTGCTGGCTCTATCCCAAGCTGCCTGGCGTGAGCACGCGCATACGAGAGCGCGGCCTGCGCCGACTCTTTCATCACATCCCCCAGTTGCCCGGTGAGGAGCAAGTTTCCTTTCCCTTCCATCAGGCTAACCTCGATGCCCATCGTGTCACCGCCTGCCGGGGTCCAGGAGACGCCCGTCGCCACGCCCACTTCGTCTTGCTCCTCGGCCATGCCGTACGAATAACGAGGTGCGCGCAGGTAGCTCTCCAGGTCGTTTTCGCGTATTATTCGTGCGCGAGGCCGCTTACCACCTGGCATGTTAGCTGCATCTTCAGCATCAGGGGCCATATCGGAAGTCGTATCAGCATCGGCCTCGGGTGCCTCAACTGCCCGGACCTCAAGTGCCACAGCATGCCCAGCCAGCGGCTCGGTTGGCCTGTCAACCTGAGAGGATGATGTGGCTACGGTGGTTTGCTGCATCTCGGCAAGCGCTTCCGGCTCAGGGTCTGGTGGAAGGGCTTCGACTACCAGCTTGGCTACTTTGCGGCAGACTGTGCCTATATCGCGCTCAAGGTTGCGCACGCCGGCTTCGTGTGTGTACTCACGGATCAGGCGGCGCAAGGCCCCATTGGTGAACTTTATATTGGCCGGAGTGAGCCCATGCTCCTCTATCTGCTTGGGCACTAGGAACTGCCGGGCGATGTGATACTTCTCATCTTCTATATAGCCTGGCAGCTCAATTACTTCCATGCGGTCGAGCAGCGCGGGAGGTATCGGATCGAGCAGGTTGGCTGTCATGATGAACATTACCTTGGAGAGATTGTACGGCACGTCCAGGTAGTGATCGGAGAAGGCGCTATTCTGCTCAGGGTCGAGCACCTCAAGGAGAGCCGCAGAGGGATCGCCCCGGAAGTCGGCCCCCACTTTGTCAATCTCATCCATCATAAAGACGGGGTTGATAGTGCCTGCCGTCTTCATAGTCTGAATGATACGCCCCGGCAGCGCGCCCACATAGGTGCGCCTGTGGCCGCGTATCTCGGCCTCGTCATGTATACCGCCGAGGGACACCCGCACAAAACGGCGGCCCAACGCCTCGGCTATCGAGCGGCCCAGCGAGGTTTTACCGACGCCGGGAGGACCCACAAAGCAGAGTATAGGCGAGCGCATTTTGCCCTGCGCCAGCTTGCGTACCGCCATGTATTCAAGGACGCGCTCTTTCACCTTGCTGAGGCCATAGTGGTTGGCATCCAGCACACGCGCCGCCGATCTGATATTCAGGTGATCGGGGGTTTGCGAGGTCCAGGGGAGGGTAATAAGCCAATCAAGGTAGCTGCGAATTACTCCCACTTCGGGCATCCCCATCGGCATCACCTGCAAGCGGGCAAGCTCTTCAAGGGCTTTGGCTTGCACTTCCTCCGGCATTCCAGCGCCTTCGATGCGCTCTCGCAATTCGTTGGCCTCGCGGGTGGCGGGGTCGTAATCGCCAAGCTCCTGCGCGATAGCCTTCATCTGCTCGCGCAGGTAAAACTCGTGCTGGCTTTTGTCTACTTCGTTTTGCACCCGGTCATGGATGCGGTTCTCCAGGTCGAGCACGTCAAGTTCTTTGGCGAGCATAATGCTCAACACTTGCAGACGCTCAACCGGCTCCACCGTCTCCAGCACCTTCTGGCGGTTTTCCTGGTCGAGGGTGATTGTGGAGGCTATCAGGTCGGCAAGCCAGCCCGGCTCGTCAACGTTCATCGCCGCCACGTAGGAGTCGTCCGACAGATTACGTGAGAGCTTGACTACCTTCTCGAAGAGGGCAAGCACCGCGCGCATCAGCGCCTCGGTGCCGGGGTCCTTGCGGCTGGGGTCTTCAATAGCCTCGCCGATTATCTTGAGGTAAGGCTCGGTGCGCGCATAGCTGAGAAGCCGCACGCGCCTCTGGCCCTGCACCAGGAGCGATACTGTGCCGTCGGGCATCTTGAGGGAGCGCCCTATCACCAATTCGACCCCCATCTTGTAGAGGTCATCGGGGCCCACATCTTCGTCCTCGGCGTTGCGCTGCGCCACAGCAACCACCACCCGCTCGCCGTTGAGCGCGCCTTCGATAGCCTTGATAGACTTCTCGCGCCCCACGAAAAGGGATGTAACCATGTGAGGGAATATAACCATGTCGCGCAGAGGCAGAAGCGGCAGCTTGACTATCTCAGGCTCGTCTTCGTCGGGCAGCTTCTTGCGGAAGGCGCGCGACTGCGACCTGGAGCCCTTCTTTGGTGGGGCTTTCAGCTCTTCATCTTCTTCGAGCACAGCATCTGTAGCAGGGCTTTTGCGCGAGCGTTGGGGCGTTGTAAATATTGCCTCTACCTCGCTCGCTTCCTCGGCCAACCCATCAGCGTCGTGGCCGTTGCCCGTGCTGATGCCCGCAGGCTCGGCTGCATCTTCGGCTTCTATTTCTTCTATTTCACTAATAGTCGGCTTTTTCTTTCGCGGCATCGTTTTCCTCTCTGTATAGTACTTCTCATTTTACGTTATAGGAAGCCTTACATCAAGGCTGCTATCCATTGTAATTGCTTACGCCTGCGCCCACCATGTATGTTATACTGGCGCAGGCAGGCAATCCTGCAGATGGAGTGTACAAAAATGGGGATTGTGTACGATACCGGCGGACAGGCTTTGCAGGATGCCTGGCCCGACGCCACTTGCTACGGCTGCGGGCCTGCTAACCCCGCCGGGCTGCGGATCAAGAGCTACTGGTCGAGCGACGGTTCGGAGGTGGTATGCGCTTTTCAGCCGGAGCCAAAGTATAACGCGGGTTTCCCGAATGTGATGTACGGCGGGCTTGTAGCCTCGCTTATTGATTGCCACTCAATCTGGACAGCCATAGCCGCTACTTATCGTAGCGAAGGGCGGGAGCACGGGTCGCCGCCGACCATCAGCTACGTGACAGGCTCACTGAACGTGCGCTTCTTGCAGCCTACTTCTCTTGACCGGCCTGTGGTGCTGCGTGCCAGGGTGACTGAGCTACACCCGCGCAAGGCTATGGTCACTTGCGACGTCTATTCAGGGGATTTGAAAACGGCAGAAGGCCAGGTGATGGCTGTGCGCTTCAATATGGATAAGTCGCTGGGTGCGGGAGGTTAGCTAAGCTGCTGTTATCTGGTTGCGCTCACGCAGGCGCAGATCACCTGTCTAGCTCCTCGGAGATTAGCTTGCCTGACAGCTTGTTGGAGAGGATCCGCGTGCTGAGGGGACCGCGCGCCGCCTGCGGCGTTTGCTGGCTCTGGAGATCACCTGTGATTTTCTCATTTTCAGCGGCTTGCGTTGAGAAACCTATTCGGGGCACGCGGGTAGCTTCGTCTACCCATCGCCGGCCGACGATACCCCAGTGGAGCAGCACATGCTCTAGCGTTTCCATCCACCACTCGCTCTCGAAGACTCCCTTGCCTGCCTTCTTCAGCGCCAGCTCCATCGCCTCCTCATTCACGGTAATCAGCGTGCCGTTGGTGGACTGTGCTCTATAAACTTTATCCATCTGGCTCCACATCATCTGCTGTGGCATAAATCTCTCTCCTATCCATCCCTCGCAAAGCCGAACAAATCTTTATCTATGCTCTCTGCCCGGCAGAAATAACTGTTAGTGTGTAACTATTATATATTATCAGCCCACTTTCTCAAGCCCTACAAAGGTCCCAAAGGTGAGTAGGACCAGCGGGCGATGAGTGCTGAGGAGTGTGAACCCCTGGGGTTCACACTCCCACAACTTGGTGCAGAAGACTCTATTTGAACCGGTGAGTATGCTACAGATGTGTATTAAAGAAGGTACAGCTATTCTGAATAGGGGTGGGGTGTAAGGCCGACAGCACCGTCTCGATGCTGAACACTCACAAAAAGTAACTGCTCAGATATAGGGTGGAGAGAGAGGGAGCTAGCCCCC
>JADMIH010000045.1 GCA_015478675.1 Chloroflexota bacterium
GGCCGACATGGTGGTGGGCGACAGGCAGGTGCGGCAGATAGAGCACTTCTCTCCGGTCAAGAAGCTGCTCCAAGTCATGGGCAGCTGGGTGGTGCGGCAGGCCTCGGGCACGCCCGTCCCCGACGCGCCCAGTGGTTTCCGCGCCTTCTCACGCGAGGCGGCGCTGCGCCTGAACGTCATTACTAACTATACCTACACCCTCGAAACGATTGTGCAGGCGGGCAAGAAGAATATCAAGATCGCCAGTGTGCCTGTCACCACCAACAACGTCACCCGCCCGTCGCGTCTTGTGAGGGGCATCTTCAACTATATAAAAAAGTCTTCTGCCACTATAGTACGTATATACGCCTTGTATGAGCCGCTAAAAGTCTTCTTCTATATTGGCCTTTTCCTGATGCTGATAGCGGCGTATGGCACGATTAGCTTGCTGCTGCGTTACTTCTTTCAGGAGGGCCAGAACTTTCGCCAGACCTTCGAGAGGCATACGCCCACCACTATCGCGACTCTTATCGCGCTGGTATTCGGCTTCCAAATATGGCTGATCGGCTTGCTGGCTGATCTGATCGCCGCCAGCCGCCGCCTCACTGAGGAGACCCTTTATAGAGTGAAGAGGATGGAGCTTGAACTCTCTGATTTGCGTAAGCGAGGCCAGGTCATAGCCGATCGCCTGGATGCTGCGGAGCATGGGGGCGAGCCGCCTTCGCTGGAATTATGAACTACGAGTTATGGCTGCACCTTACGCAAATGACGGCTGACCACCCACGGAACCACAAAGAGGGCGACCAGGGCAAAAGGCCCAAAGGTGTTGTGGTTTTTACGGCGCAGAAGGTGGGGTATAGAAGCAGAGCTCGCCCAGTCGCAAGTCGTCTCTTGCGTGGTGTAAAAGGTTGGCCCGAACCTTGCAGGGTAGAAGGCTGCAAAGCGGCTTGTATGCTTGTTTATATTTACTGTTGTAGGTGGGCAACCTCGCCTTGTATGGCTGAAAAGATTGTGATATAGTTAACAAGGGCAGGTGGAAAAGTTGTTCGGAGGAGGGAAGTATGAAGATTCTGGCTGCAGCCGCGCAAGCCACCCCGACGCCTCAGCCACAGGACGTGCTCAACCAAAGCCACTCCTACTGGCTGGTAATGGCCCTCTTCTTTGGGTTAGTGTTGGTTGTGGGCCTCACTATGGTGCTGCTGCCCGCTCTCTTCCGCCCCTCCGCTCCTAACCCCGTCAAGTCTATGCCGTACGAGTCGGGCATGCCGCCTATCGGGGCTGCTCAGCAGCGCTTCACCGTTCGCTACTACGTTGTTGCTATGCTCTTTGTGGTCTTCGATATTGAGGCCGTTTTCTTCTATCCCTGGGCCGTGGCTTTCAACCAGATAGGGTGGTACGGCCTTGTCGAGATGGTTCTCTTTATCGCATTATTGCTGGTTGCGTATCTATACGCCTGGAGAAAAGGAGCACTGGATTGGGTCTCTTAGTAAATAGATTCCGCCCAAGCGTGGTAACAACCACGGCTGACTTTCTGTTCAACTGGGCGCACAGGTATTCGATGTGGCCTCTCATCCTGGGCACAGCTTGCTGTGCTATAGAGATGATGGCGGTGGGTATTTCGCGCTTCGATATGCTGGAGCGCTTCGGTATGCTCTACCGCTTCTCGCCGCGCCAGAGCGACGTAATGCTCGTCTGTGGCACCGTAACGAAGAAGTTCGCGCCCGTTATGCGCACAATCTGGGACCAGATGTCCGAGCCGAAGTGGTGCATCGCCGTAGGCAATTGCGCCTCCGCCGGTGGCCCCTTCCCGACCTACGCGGTTGTGCAGGGAATTGACGAGGTGGTGCCGGTAGATATTTATGTGCCTGGCTGTCCGCCTAATCCCGAAGCAATCTTTTATGGCATCCTGAAGCTTCAGGAGAAGGTGCAGCAGCAGACGATAGCGCGCACAGGCCCCGCGCCTGAGAAGAAGAAGGCTAACGCGTGAAGCGTGATGGGGCAAGGGTGGTAGTGATTGCGTATTGCGTAAGTTGAGGGGAAAGAGAGTACATCCACGATCCCTCACGTTTCCACGTTTCACCTTCTACGAGGCCACGCCCAGGAGTAAAGAGATGGCAGATACAAATTATGTACCGTTTCGAGGCAAGTACGTGCCGCCGCCCGAAGGGGTAAACCCTGAGCAGCACCCTGCTGTGCAGAAGCTGCGGGCGGTGATGAACGATGCTATTGTCGAGGCCACTTCGTTCCGCGATCAGGTGAGCATACGTGTTCATAAGGAGCGGATCGTTGAGGTTTGCTTTTTCCTGCGCGACACCCCTGAGCTTGAATACGACTTCCTGACAGACCTTACAGCGGTGGATTATCCCGCCCGCCCACAGCGATTTGACGTGGTGCTGCACCTGTACAGCATGACTCGCAACCACCTTTTGCGCGTGAAGGCAGCTGTGGGCGAGGGTGAGAGCATACCATCGGTGACGCCCGTCTGGAAGGGCGCTAACTGGGAAGAGCGGGAGTGCTTTGATATGTTCGGCGTCATCTTCACCGGCCACCCGGATTTGCGCCGCATACTTCTTCCTGAAGATTGGGAGGGCTACCCTCTGCGTAAGGATTACCCCCTAGCGGGGTATGGAACCTACACTTCGTGAACCGCTTCTAGGCATCAGGAATTACTATCTGAAAGGGCCAACTGTAATTCGTAACCTGAGATCGAGGGTAAAGTTATGGCTATCGAAGAGCGCGACGTAGACCCCGTAACGGGGCGACGCGATGATGGCACAATGATAAATGAAGTGGTTGTGCAGACAGGGATAGGCCCTGAGCGCAGCGCTATCGTGCCGAACACAGGCGAGATGAGCCTGAATCTTGGCCCTCAGCACCCTTCCACGCACGGCGTGTTGCGCGTGCTGCTGGAGCTTGACGGCGAGGTTGTGAAGAAGGCGATACCCGACCTCGGCTATTTGCACAGGGGAATAGAAAAGCTGGGCGAGTATCGGCAGTACAACCAGTTTGTCCCCTGGACAGACCGCACAGACTACGTGGCGGCCTTTACGGGCAACCTGGCGTTCGTGAAAGCTGTCGAGGAGCTGATGGGGATAGAGGTGCCTGAGCGCGGGCAGTATCTGCGGATTATCTTTTCAGAGTTGCAGCGGTTGGCTTCTCACCTTCTGTGGCTTGGCACACACGTGATGGACCTCGGCGCTATCTCCGTATTCCTCTACTCTATGCGCGAGCGCGAGCTTATACTTGACTTGCTGGAGATGCAGACAGGGGCGCGCCTCACACTTAACGCGCAGAGGGTAGGTGGCTTTCCGAAGGATATTCCGGTCGGCTTCCGCGAGAAGCTGGAGGAGTTCCTGGCGATTATGCCGGGGCGCATTAAAGAGTACGACACCCTGCTGGCAGAAAACCCGATCTTCCTGCGCCGCGTAAAGGGTGTGGGTGTCATATCAGCTGACGACGCTATACAGTGGGGCGTTACAGGTCCATCGCTGCGCGGCTCAGGTGTGGCCTACGACGTGCGTAAGGCTCACCCTTATTGCTTCTACGACCGTATGGATTTCGAGGTGCCGGTGGGCACACACGGTGATGTTTACGACCGGTTCCTGGTGCGGATGGAGGAGATGAGGCAGAGCGTAAAGATAATCCGCCAGGCGGTTGATCAGCTACCTGACGGCCCTGTAAAAACGCAGGATATACGTGTAGCTCTCCCTTCCAAAGAGGAGACGATGACGAGCATCGAGGCGATGCAGCGTCACTTTATACTGGTGATACACGGCTTCCGAGCGCCTGTGGGCGAATATTACTCGGCGGTCGAGTCGCCGAAGGGGGAGCTAGGTTGGTATATAGTGTCGAATGGTGAGAACCACGCCTATCGCGCGCGCAACCGAGCGCCCTCTTTCGTCAACTTGCAGGCTCTGCCTGTGATGAGTGAAGGCGGCATGATAGCCGACGTGGTAGCTAATATAGGCTCGATTGATATTGTGGTGGGTGAGGTGGACAGGTAGGGCGAAACGTGAGGGATTATGGACCTACCGTCTTTATCCCCAACTTACTCAGGTACGCAAAACTCATTACGTTTCACGAGCAAGGAGCATCTGCTGATGGGCGACAATCAGATGGGCAGCGAGGGCGAGGCTACGGGATATAACGATCCGAGCAAGGCTGAGCAGCCGGAGCATATCGGGCTGGATTTGAGGAGCGTGCGTAGCGGCGATCTGGCTCCCTACGAGGAGCGGTCGCTACCTGCCCACCTTGAGGATAGCACAGCTATCTCGCCTGCCAGGGCCATTCCTCCTGCTGAGATCACCAATCTCCTGGACCGCTATCGCCACATTGACCCTATTGAGGCTATGATTCCTGTCTTTCAGGAGATACAGACCAGCTACGGCTACATAACCCAGGACGTAGCCGACCAGGTGTCGTCTGAGCTTGGCATCTCGGTTACTGAGGTGTACGGGGTGCTCACTTTTTACTCATTCTTCAGGTACACGCCGCGCGGCGGGCACGTGATAATGACCTGCGAAGGCACGGGGTGCTATGTGCGTGGGGCGGGCAAGGTGCGCGGCGCGGTAGAAGCACGCCTTGGCGTTGGCCCTGGGGAGACAAGCGCGGATGGGCGCTTCACTTTTGAGCCACAATCTATATGCCTTGGGGCATGCGATCTCGGCCCTCTGGTCGAGATCGAAGGCGCTTACTACTCGTATGTCACGCCTGAGAAGATGGACGCTATAATCACACAATGGTACGAATCAGGTGATGACAGGCCGGTGGGCGATAAGATGACCGGGGGCCATGCGCCTCACTATGAGGAGAACTACGGCTTCGGCCCCAGGTCGGACGAACTCTACGCAGGATACGACGTGGCGCAATTTATGCCCCAAAGCAGCGGAGGCACGGGGACGACAGCCGCTACAGCCACTCAAGCGCCGCCGGAGGTGCAACATCGTGTGCAGGATACACCTCCCACGCCGCAGCCCGGTGGGGCGGCAGGAGCGCAAAGCCAAAGCTGAATACATAAGAGCCAGAACGAAAGCTGGGTCACGGATGTAGGAGTGGATCGGAGTAAGAGATGAGCGAAGTAGCACATTATTATCCGCTTGATGTTACGCGGCGGATGCAGATCACGCGTGAGCAGTTCGAGGCACGCCAACAGGGAGCGCGTAAGCGCTGGCAGGCCACCATGACGCAGGCTGATGTGCCTGTGATCGTGGTGCCGTGGGGGTCGTCGTCGGTGGCGCATGGCTCTGTTACCACTTTTGAGGCGATCCGCGAGTGGGTATCGAGCAATGGCGTGAAAGCTGTAGTGCGCCGGGCGGGGCCGATGGGCACTGATTACCTGGAGCCGCAGGTAGACATTATAATGTCTGGGCAGCCGCGCATCTCCTATGCGCATATCACCGCCGACAAGGTGCCCGATTTGCTGGAGAGTGTGTTGCGCCGAAACGACCTGCGCCCTGACCTTGCTATGTGCATATATGGCACAGACGAATGGGATGGCGCGGAGGTTGGAGTACGGGGCATACCGGCAGCCAAAGAGCTGGACTTCTGGAAGCTGCAACAGCGCGTAGTTGCCCGCAACCTGGGCTATATTGACCCCGAAGCCATAGATGACTACATAGCACGTGGGGGTTACGAGGCGCTCAAGCGTGTGCTCTTTGGCATGAACCAGGAGGAGGTCATCAAGACGGTGACCGACGCGGGGCTGCGCGGGCGGGGGGGGGCAGGCTTCCCGGCGGGTGTCAAGTGGGATGGTGGGCGCAAGGCCCGCAAAAGCCCCAAGTATGTTATCTGTAACGCCCACGAAGGTGAGCCTAACGTCTTCAAGGACCGCCGCTTATTAGAAGGCGATCCACATCTTGTCCTGGAGGGGATGATAATCCAGTGCTTCGCGGTAGGCACTCCCTGGGCTTATTTCTATGTGGGCGATGAGTACCCTCTGGCAATCCACCGGACCAAAGTAGCTGTGCAACAAGCTTACGCAGCAGGTATCCTGGGCGACAATATCATGGGCTCGGGCTTCTCGTGCCATGTGGATGTGCAGATGGGTGGGGGCGCGTATATATCGGGCGAGGCTTCCGCGCTCATGTTTGGTATTGAGGGAAAGCGTGCCATGCCGCGCACCAAGCCGCCGCGCTCCGTTGAGGCGGGACTTTTCAGCTTGCCAACTGTCGTGAACAACGTCGAGACTATGGCCTGTGTTCCGCCTATCATGATTAATGGGGCGGAGTGGTTCGCGGGAATAGGCACCGAGAAGAGCAAAGGGACCAAGCTGTTTACTCTAATGGGTTCTATAGAGCAGACAGGGATGTACGAGCTGCCCCTGGGCCGCACCATGCGCGAGCTTGTCTACACCTGTGGTGGGGGCACTCTCAACAGTAGACCTTTCAAGGCTATACAGACGGGCGGGCCATCGGGTGGGTGTTTGCCCGAAGAATACCTTGACGTTATCATGGACTTCGATTCACTCGACAAGTACGGCGGCACGATGGGTTCGGGTGGTTATGTGGTGTATGACGATACTACCTGCATAGTGGATATGAGCCGCTACTTTGGGCGCTTCAACCGTTACCAGTCGTGTGGCAAGTGTGTGCCTTGTCGCATCGGCACGAAGAATCTGCTGCACATGGTTGACCGGATAGCGCTGGGTGGCGGAAGGCCCCAAGACATACCTATCATGGAGAAGTGGAGCGATCATGTAGTTGAGATGTCGCTCTGCGGCCTGGGGCAGACAGCGCCTTTGCCTCTGGTTGGCGGCTTGCGCTACTTCCGGGAGGAGTTTAACGAGCATATTGTGCAAAAGTATTGCCGGGCCGAAGTATGCGAAGCGCTTGTAGAGCGGAATCTACTTGCCCAGGGCATGCCAGCGCCGGGCCAGGTGCAGCAAGGGTGGGTTGAGGAGCGGTTCTTGCCTGCCCGCATTGGCGAGCGATACCGCCAGCAGTTTGGCGCGATCACGCAGAATGGTGGCAACGGTCAAGCTTAGGGCGCCGCGGGGCGCATTGATTGATGATGCAGATATATTTATAGTGACAACGGCGTTAGTACATGGGCTGGTGATAGTCACAAATCACGAGTGGCACTTCAATCGCATTGCTGGTTTGCCTATCGAAAATTGGCTGCTATAAAATAGCAACAGGGCTAAATTGAGGAGCATTTCATGGCAGATGCCAAGCAGATAACGGTTACTATAGATGGCATAAAGGTACAGGTGCCCAACAACACATATGTGTGGGATGCTTGCCGCCAGATAGGTATTGAGATACCGAACTTTTGCTATATACCGGGCTTACGGGCATTTGGCGCTTGCCGCATGTGTGTGGTTGAGGTTTCGGGGCGCAAAGGGTGGGAGCTTGTAACCTCCTGCTCTACGCCTGCTACCGACGGGATGGAAGTGCACACTATAAACGAGCGCATCTGGGAACAGCGCAATATGATCATGGAAGCGCTGGACACCGATCACCCTGTGGATTGCCCTATCTGTGAGGCCAACGGCGACTGCCGCCTCCAGGACTATGGCTATGAGTACGGTGTGGTTGGCACCGATAACCGCCGCCCCAAGATTGTGCGACCCGCCGAGCGGCTCTCCCCTGCGATTGACCTTGACCGGGACCGCTGTGTGGTCTGCGGGCGGTGCGTGCGCGAGTGTGACGAGGTGGTGGGGGCTGTAGCTCTTGCTTTTGTCGAGCGGGGAGTCGAGACGCTTATTGACGCGCCTTTCGGCAAGTCGCTCCTTGAAACGCCATGTACTTCTTGCGGTATGTGCGTCGAAGTCTGCCCGGTGGGTGCGCTCTCCAGCCGTATCAATTTGAAGATGGAGCACCATTGGTGGCAGCGCAAGACAGAGACTACCTGCACCTACTGTTCGGTGGGGTGCACAATCAAGCTAGGCTCTACCCGCAACCAGGTGTACGAAGTGCGTTCCGACGATGCGCTGGGTGTGAACGACGGTGTGACCTGCGTCAAGGGCCGGTTCGCGATGGACTTCATCAACTCTAACAAC
Source organism: Chloroflexota bacterium (assembly GCA_015478675.1). The sequence continues at coordinate 7,979 of JADMIH010000045.1, forward strand.
CGCCTGGGCACACCTCTGATCAGGCGCGACGGCCAGCTGGTAAGGGGTACGTGGGACGAGGCGCTTGAGCTTGTGGCTTCCAAGCTCAGCACGAACAAAGGGGCTGTAGGGGTGGTGGCGTCTCCCAAGATAACCAACGAAGAGAACTATTTGTTGCAGAAGGTAGCGCGCCTCGGCCTGGGCACTAATAATATAGACTACGATGGCCGCGCCACCGAAGCCCCCGCCCTCAAGGTGCTAGGGGAGATGCTTGGCTATCCGGCGATGACCAACAACTTGCTCGATACGCGTCAGAAAGCAGGCTGTGTGTTGCACATTGGCGACAGCGTATATGAGACGCACCCCGTCTACGGCAATCAGCTACAGCGTATGATACGCTTGATGGACAAGAAGCTAGTGGTGATTAGCCCCAGGTGGCTCAAGATGTGCGAGTGGGCCACGCTGTGGCTTGCCCCGGAGGCAGGTACAGAGGAGACTCTGGTGAACGGTATCGCCCGAGTGATCGTCGATGCGGGGCTGGTGAACCAGGAATACCTTGACAGCCGCACCGACAACAGCGGGGATTACTTGAACTCTCTGCGCTCTCTCTCCTTCTCACTCACCGAAGTGAGTCGCAAGACGGGCGTGCCGATGCGCGATATAGTAGCCGCGGCTTACCTGTATGCTACGGGCGGCACAGATAATGGCCCGAACGACCTGCCGCAGCCCACACACCCCAGCAATCTGCCCGTCAGCCGTAACGGTTCCAAAGCCCCGGACGATGAGGCTGCGGTCCTCAACCAGATCAAGAGCTACCAGCCGAGAAAGCCCGACAACGGCTTCCCGCCATCTACAGTGGTCTTCCCTGCCGAAGGGCCTTATACCCTCACCGCCAAGGCTGTCGTTGCTCTCACTAACCTGGCGCTCAGCACAGGCAATATCGGCAGAGGAGGCGCGGGGGTGAACCCTCTTGTGAGCGACAGCAACTGCCTGGGGGCTAACGACATGGGCTGCCAGCCCGGCTACTTCCCCGGCTACCGCCCTGTGAACGCCGACAACGCCCGCGAGATGGAGGAGCTATGGAGCGCCGACCCGGATCGTGTCGCGCCTGAGGTACCCGCTGACCCCGGCCTTGACCTTCTGCACATGATCGAGGCGGCAGAGCTGAGGGGCATCAAAGCGATGTGGATTGTAGGCTCTAACCCTGTGCTCAGCGCCGAAGAGCCGGACAGTAACCGCGTGCGCGAGGCGTTGAAGAAGCTCGATTTCCTGGTGGTGCAGGATATATTCCTGAACGAGACGGCCGAGCTTGCTGACGTGATCTTGCCCGCAGCTTCCTTCGCTGAGAAGGAGGGGACTTACACGAACACAGAGCGCCGTGTGCAGCGCGTGCGCCAGGCGATACAGCCTGTTGGGGCTGCACGCAGCGATCTTGCTATCATAGCCGGAGTGGGAGAGAGGCTTGGCGTGGCGCTGCCCGCTGTGTCGCCTAAAGACGTCCTGGATGAGATAGCTAAAGTGGTGCCTTTATACGGTGGGGTGTCGTTCTCTCGGCTTGATATGACTGAGTTTGTTGAAGATGCTATCCCAATGCCTGCCGCGGTGTCGTATAAGCAGTTGAAAGTAAAAAGCCTCATGTGGCCCTGTATAGATCGGCTCGACCCAGGCACGCCCGTGCTCTATAAAGAGAAGTTTGCCACGCCGAACGGCAAAGCGCAGATGATCTCTACAAAGGCGCTGCAATCCGAGACAACCGAGAGGATGGAGGCGAATGTCGGAGCTGAGGGGACACTGATGGCAACGCTGGGCTTCCCTCTCTTCCCATTCCGCACCGGCACACTCAGCAGGCAGAGCTACGCTTTGAGCCGCGTCGAGCCTGACCCGCGCCTGCATATCAACAGCAAGGACGCTGCGAAGCTGGGCATTGTAGACCAGGCGGCTGTGCAGGTGACAATAGAGGGAATAGAGGGCGACCCCACGTTTGCCATATCGCTCGTTTACGACCGTGTGCCGGAAGGGAGGGCATTTCTGGCGATTACCCTTGAGCAAACGGGCACCAATCGTGCAGTGCGTGAAGCTCGATACGCTTTGATGAATGCATACGGCGACGGAGCTAAAGCCGTGCCGATATGGGTGCGACCTGCCCCCAATATGGGCAATACTCCGATGAGAGAGTTGCAGCCCGCCGCCACAGCTAATGTGCTGAATCCCAGCATACAACCGTAAGCTGCGCCAGGAGGACCGATGGACTGGGTATATTTTGTCATCAAATTCATTGTGGCATTTATCATCCTGAATGCCGCGCTTGTGGCGATGTCGTACCTTGTTTACTTCGAGCGCAAGGTGGCGGCGCATATGCAGGCGCGCCAGGGGCCTAACCGCGCCGGGCCTATAGGTCTTTTCCAGAGCTTCGCTGATGCGCTCAAGCTGTTGAAAAAGGAGGACACCATTCCGGGCGGGGCCGACAAAATCGTCTTCTGGGTCGCGCCTATCGTATCGTTCTTCACAGCGCTGGCGGCCTTCTCGGTGATACCTTTTGGCCCGGGGGCGGGGCAGCCGGGGGGCATCGTGCTTTTTGGCCGTGAGATAGACTGGTTTATCGCCGACTCGAATGTGGGCGCGCTGGTGATACTGGCGCTCTCTTCTCTTGGTGTTTACGGCATCATCATGGCGGGCTGGTCCTCCAACAGCAAGTACTCGCTGCTTGGCGGGTTGCGTTCTACGTCACAGGTTATCAGCTACGAAATCACGATGGGCATCTCCCTTGTCGGCGTTTTCCTGTTGAGTAGCTCACTCAGCCTGGTGGGTATCACCAACGCGCAAGACCCCGCGGCGCACCCGCCGGGCACGCCTGGCTTCTGGTTTATATTGATCCAGCCGGTAGCTTTCATGACCTTCCTGACCTCGGCTATCGCTGAGACGAATCGCACACCTTTCGACTTGCCGGAAGCGGAGGCTGAACTCGTCGGCGGCTACCACACAGAATATAGCGGCATGCGCTTCGGCCTTTTCTATCTGGGCGAGTATATCGCTATGCTCACAGTTTCGGCGGTCGCCTCGGTCTTCTTTCTGGGCGGCTGGGTATCGCCCTTCGAGGGGCTTCTCCGAGGTACAGACATACCTTTCATCTCAGGCTTGCTCGGCTCGGGTCCTCTATGGATCATCATAAAGATGGCAGGTTTCATATTCATGTATTACTGGCTGCGCTGGACCCTGCCGCGCTTCCGCTACGATCAGTTGATGGGCCTTTGCTGGAAGATCTTTTTGCCCATTATATTAGCTAATATACTGGTAATAGCGGTGCTGAAGCTGTTATTCTTCCCGCCGGGCACCGACCCCGCCACTTACAATGGCATCTACTGGCTTGTGTTGGTGGTAATTGAGCTTATCTTTGGCGTGCTGGCGCTTTTTGGCTTCTCCAGGCTGGCGGGTATCGGTTGGTTTGGCAAGGCTGAACGGCCTTCGCTCACCGATGGCCGCCCTATCATCCTGGTGCGCACCGTCCAGGGCGGGCGAGGCACGATAGAAGGCGAAGCAAGGCCTGTGCAGGTCACTCGCAGTGGGCGAGAAATACTCTAGCTGAGAGATGTGGATTGGCGGGTGAGGTGATATGCTAGCCTGCGAGAGCGCGACAGGTTTTACAGAGGCGGTTAGGAGCGGATTTAGATGGACCTAATGAATCAAGTGGGTGGCTTCTTCGTCACCCTGCGGCAGTTTTTCAAGCCGACGATCACCGTCGAGTACCCCGATGCTATGCGGGAGCTTTCGCCGCGCTTTCGTGGCGCTGTGGGGCTGATTCCGCACCCCGAAACCGGGCGCGAGAAATGTGTGGGTTGTGGCCTTTGCCCTCAGATTTGCCCTGTGGACTGCATCAGCATAGGTGTGATAGAAGATGACCGGCCTGATGCCGAGCACTTCGATGAGTGGCACCCCTTCGAGCATTACTATCTCAAAGGTCTGGATCCGCTGGAGCCGCGCGCCAAGAAGATGAGCTATTACTACGAGATCAATGAAACGCGCTGCCTTTATTGCGGCCTCTGCGTGGAGGTCTGCCCTGTGGAAGCTATCGTGATGAGCCACCACTTCGAGATGGCGACGGACAATCGCGGCGAGACTATTTACGACAAGCATAAGCTGCTTGAGCTTGGCAAGACCTATATGGCGGAGCTGAACATACGTCTCGATGCGCAGGCGAGGGCTGCGGGGCTGGAAGGGATAAACACGATGACGGAGATGGCAGGTGCTAATCTTGTAGGCGGCACCACACGTCCCACCCAGCTTGCGCGGCCCGCAGGACCTGAGCGCGTGGGCGGCGGCGCGGCAGCGTACAGCAATGAACCACAAGTAAAGAAGGGCGATATTCAGAGCGAAGGGGTAAGTGACCTCACAAAGGGGCCGGAGCAGCTAGAGAAGTAAGTAAAGGGGACCGGAGCCAGAGGTTAAGGAGCAGGGGCGCGCAGGTGAATGGCCCCGCGACGGAGGAGCTTATATGTTCGGAGTGGAGATACCTTTACCAACTTTTGGGCAGATAGTCTTCATTGTGGCGGCAGGGGTTGCGGTCTTGAGCGCGCTGATGATGGTGACGCGCAGTAACGCTGTGCATTCCGCCCTCTGGCTGATTATCACCTTCTTCCAGCTTGCCGTCATGTATGTCATGCTGGGAGCCGAGTTTCTAGCCGCTTTGCAGGTGCTTGTCTACACGGGCGCTATCCTGGTCTTATTCTTGTTCGTGATCATGCTCCTGGGGCTGCGGGAAGGCCCCAAGCTGAGCGGCATCCATAGGGGGCAGATGATAGCTGCCTGGCCTCTAGGGCTGATTCTGGCGGCAGAGATGATATCAGTAGTGCTATTTGGCACGCAGCCGCAGCAAGTACATATAGGTGATATGGTCGGAAACACCAACACAGTTTGGAGCGCGCAGAAGATAAATGATGTGGGTGGAAATGTGCAGGCGTTAGGGCAGACGTTGTATACTCAGTTCCTCTTCCCTTTTGAGGTGGCTTCCCTTATTTTGCTTCTGGCTGTGCTGGGGGCTATTGTGCTGGCGCGCAAAGAGGAGCCGATGGAGGTGGAGGAAATCCTGCCTTCTATCGGTATCTCACTGGGGCGGCGCTCGGTGGCAAACTCGCCGCAAGAGGAGCAGATTGAGAAAAAGCTGCGCCCCGCCCTCGGCGCTATGGGTGTAACAGATGCGACCCTGCCCACCATGGAGGTACCGGAGGTGCAGCAGCCGAGTGGCGTGGGCGCGGGCACCACGGCAGGCGTTCCTGTAGATAGAAGTACAGGTGACAGTAGATAGTACTTCCGCGCAACTGGCGCTCTTTGCGTGCTGTCCCATTTTTGCGGGTAGCGAGCTTGAATGTCGAGATTAGTTTGGACGAGGGATTGGCGTTGATGAGCGGCAAAGAACAACTGCTTAGCATGCTGAAAGAGGATTACAACCGTTGGGAAGAACTACTGGCGGGGTTGAGCGAGGAGCAAATCACTACCGCGCAGCTTCCTTCCGAGTTGTCGGTGAAAGATCTTATCGCCCATCTGTGGGCCTGGCAGCAGATTTCTGTCGCACGCCTTGAAGCCGCTTCGCATAACAGGGAACCGGAGTACCCGGCGTGGCCTTTTGCCTCAAATCGTGATCCGGACAAGGATGTGGAACGAACTAACCAGTGGGTGTATGAAAGCTACCAAGATAAAGCGTGGCAAAGCGTATATGCAGATTGGAGAGGACAGTTTCTACGTTTCCTGGAGTTAGGGGAGGAGATTCCCGAAAAGGAGCTGCTGGAGGCGGGGAGGTATAGATGGCTCGGCGAATATCCCCTCTCAGCAGTGCTTCTGGGTTCTTATGAGCATCACGAAGAACATCTTGAGCAGATGCTTGCTCGGTTTGGCCCGAAGGAGAGCGGGTAAGCCGCCTCTGCTTTACGCACTATGCAACCATGAAGGAAAGGAGGAGCGATGATTTCTACAATACAGACAACCGGCGTGCCGTTAGCCTGGTTCCTTGCTGTGAGCGCGCTTCTATTCAGTATAGGGTTGATCGGGGTGTTGACGCGGCGAAATGTGCTGGTGATATTCATGTCAGCCGAGCTTATGATGAACGCGGTGAACCTGTCGCTGATAGCCTTCGGAGCCTCACTTAATTCTATGGCCGGGCAGAACTTCGTGGTTTTTGTGGTGACGGTGGCAGCGGCTGAAGCAGCGGTGGGTCTGGCGATTATCATCGCCCTTGTGCGCCAGAAGCCTACTGTGGATACGACAGATATGGAGATCATGAAGAATTGATGCGGCAGTCGGGCAGGAGGGCAATTGAGAGCATCTTCCAGCCTGACTTACGATCTCACCCTGGAGTGACAGATGCAATTTGACGTTCGCGACTACATCTGGGTGCTGCTGGCCCTGCCGCTAGCCGCCTTTATCATTAATGGCGTCTTTGGCCGGAGGCTGGGCAAGGCGACAGGTCCGATAGCCTGCGTGCTGGTGGGCCTCGCCTTCGTGATGGCTGTGGCGGTGTTTTTCCAGGTGCAGGCCCACCCACTTGATACATACCAGTTTACCCTTTACACATGGATACCATCGGGCGACTTCCGCGTGGATATCGCTTTCCTGATTGACCCACTGACGGCGATCATGTTGCTAGTGGTGCTGTCGGTTGGCACCCTCGTACATATCTACTCGGTGGGATACATGGAAGAGGATGCTGACTTCGCACGCTTCTTCACTTATCTGCCACTCTTTGTTTTTAGCATGCTCATCCTGGTGCTGGCCAACAACTTCCTGCTGCTCTTTGTAGGTTGGGAAGCGGTGGGCCTCTCATCTTACCTGCTAATCGGCTTCTGGTTCTACAAGAAGTCGGCAAACGACGCGGCCAAGAAAGCTTTCATCGTGAACCGCATAGGCGACTTCGGCTTCGCCCTCGGCATCATGATGCTCTTCGTCAACTTCAGTAATCTCTCCAGCGACCTTAAGTACACCGATATATTCGCGGCGGCAGCCAACCAGCCGATGGTCCTGGGCAATATGACAGTCATTTGCTTGCTCCTCTTTACAGGAGCGATGGGCAAGAGCGCGCAGTTCCCGCTGCACGTCTGGCTTCCGGACGCTATGGAAGGCCCAACGCCTGTGTCGGCTCTTATACACGCCGCCACAATGGTAACTGCGGGCATATATCTGGTGGCTCGCGCCAACCCGCTCTTCTCTCTTGCGCCTGACGCGCTCGCGGTGGTGGCGATTATCGGCACGACCACCGCTGTGCTCGGGGCCTCTATAGCGCTGGTGAACAACGACATTAAGCGCGTGGTTGCTTACTCTACAGTCTCTCAGCTTGGCTATATGATGGCGGGGCTTGGCGTTGGAGCCTGGGCATCGGCCATCTTCCACTTGATGACGCACGCTTTCTTCAAGGGCCTGCTCTTCCTTGGCGCAGGCTCGGTTATTCATGGCGTACATGGCGAGCAGGATATGCGTAAGATGGGGCAGCTGCGCAACAAAATGCCCGTCACCTACATAACTTTCCTGATAGCTTCTCTTGCTAACGCAGGAGTGATACCCTTCGCCGGTTTCTGGTCGAAAGATGAGATTATAGGCAATTCGTTCTTGCGCAACCACTGGGTCGTCGGCTCCATGCTGATGGGGGCTGCCTTCCTCACCGCGCTTTATATGTTCAGGCTCGTATTTCTGGTCTTTTTCGGCAAAAACAATGTGCCCAAAGAGGTTCACCCGCATGAATCGGGCAAGGCAATGGCTATACCGTTAGTGCTACTCGCGATTCCGGCGGCGTTGATAGGTTTCGTGGGCGTGCCACCTGATAACGGCATATTTCAGAGGTTCATCGAGCCAGTATTCGCGCCCGCTATAGAGCGTGCCCAGGGGCTCCCGCCTGCGGTTGGCTTCACCGGCCCCACGCTGCTGATCATGCTTATCTCAACGCTGACGGCAATCGCGGGTATATTCACCGCCTTTATGCTCTACTACAAGGCAAACCCACTGCCGGGGGTGATTGCGAGAGGCGTGCCCTGGCTCTATAACGCCTTGCTCAACAAGTGGTACTTTGATGAGCTGTACAACAGGACGCTTGTAGACGGCGGCAAGGCGCTGGCCTACAGCTTCTGGCGCTTCGACCAGAAAGTCGTTGATGGAGTGGTGAATGGGGTGGCAAGCCTGGTGCGCGGCAGTGGCGGGAAGCTGCGCCGCGTGCAAACAGGCTTCGTGCAAGGCTATGCCCTGGCGATTGGCCTGGGCCTGCTGGGGCTGATTACCTATCTGTGGGTGATACTGCCCAAGTGACAATTATGAATTAGTAATTATGAATTAGTAATTGTGAATTATTAGCTACGCCGATTCAATTCATAATTGCTAATTCATAATTCCGCGAAGCGGAGGGTGAGCGTTGGATCCTAACTTCTTGCAGTACAATGTGATGGGCTTTCCCATATTGTCGGTGCTGGTCTATTTGCCGGTGGTTACAGCGCTGGCGCTACTTTTCGTGAGAGGCAAGCGCACTATCCAGATGGTGGCGACGATAGGAGCGGCGATAGACCTGGCGCTGTCGCTGGTGGCGCTCGGCTTCTATATCTATTACAAGTGGGGCTATTCGGGGCTTGGGGCCTTTGACTTGCAGGAAAACGGCCAGTGGCTGCCCTTTCTGAATATTCGCTATCACCTGGGGGTGGACAGCATCAGTATCTTGCTGGTGGCCCTCACTACATTGTTGACATTGATCGCCATCGCCGTGTCGTGGGAGCCTATCCAGAAGCGGGTGAAAGAATACTACATTGTGATCCTCTTCCTGGAAGCGGGGATGCTTGGCGTCTTTGTGTCGCTCGATTTCTTCGTCTTCTACATCTTCTGGGAAGTGATGCTTGTGCCTATGGCGCTGCTGATCGGCATCTGGGGGTCGTCAAACCGGGTATACGCATCCATCAAGTTCTTCCTTTATACATTGGCAGGCTCGCTTCTGATGCTGGTAGCCATCATTGCGGAATACCTGAGCCACCAGACGCTGGACATATTGCAGCTTCAGCAGATGGGGCCGTATGACTCCACAGAGTTCCAGAACTGGGTATTTCTGGCTTTTGCCGCAGCTTTCGCGGTGAAGGTGCCGATGTTTCCGTTCCACACCTGGCTCCCTGACGCTCACGTGGAAGCGCCCACAGCGGGGTCTATCATCCTGGCGGGGGTGCTCCTCAAGATGGGGGCTTACGGCTTTATCCGCTTCGCCCTGCCGATTTCCCCATCGGGCGCGGCTACTTTCGCGCCTATCATGATAGGACTATCGGTGATAGCTATCATTTACGGCGCGTTAGTGTCGCTGGTGCAGCCCGACCTGAAAAAGCTGATAGCCTACTCCTCAGTGAGCCATATGGGCTTCGTGACGCTGGGGCTCTTCACCGGCATCTGGTTGCACGAAGAAGGTCTTGGGGCAGCTACCCAGGGGATAGATGGTGCTGTGATAGTTATGCTTTCTCATGGCTTTCTTACAGGAGGTCTCTTCCTCTGCGTGGGCGTTATCTACAACCGCCTGCACAGCCGCCAGATCTCCGAAATGGGCGGCCTCGCAAAGCCGATGCCTCTCTATGCCACAATGTTTATGTTCATGATGCTGGGGTCGGTGGGGCTGCCGGGTCTCAGCGGCTTCGTAGGCGAGTTCCTCACGATGCTTGGAGCGTTCCGAGCCGACTGGCTGGTGGGCACAATTACGACTTCTGTGGTGATCTTCGCCGCCTGGTATCTATTCTGGATGTTCCAGCGCGTAATCTTCGGCAAGACCAAACCCCACTCAGAGCACTTCCCCGACTTGAACAGGCCGGAAGCTATATCGCTGGTGGCCCTTGCCGCTCTCAGTGTGCTGCTCGGCATTTTCCCCGGCGTGGTGCTACAGATGATCCACCCCGCCACGCAGCAGCTGCTCCAGACCGCAGCACAGGCGCAGACGCACGCTGTGGCTCTGGTGAATTTGTTTCGATAGTGGCCGGTTACGGATTACTGTAACCCCTGACCGCTGGCAGCAAAATAACCGGAGGAACTTATATGCAAATTGACTACAACGCGCTGAATCCCGACCTGCTGGGGATCTTGCCTGAGATTATCGTCACGATCTTCGCGATCCTGGTGGTTTTTGTTGACCTCTTCACGCGTGGTACGGCCAACAAGAGCCAGAGGTTAGCGGGCGTCAGCATAGCGGGCTATCTGCTGGCGTTCATTGTCTGCATCCTCCAGTTCAACGATATAGAGATAGGGGGCATAGTTTTCCGTAGCGCGCACGCGCAGGTCTTCGCCAACATGATGGCAACGGACAACCTGGGCCTCTTCTTCAAGATGATCGCGCTGCTCACAGCCATCGTCTCTGTGCTCCTCTCTACACTCTTTATCAAAGAGCGCGGCATGGCGCTGGGCGAGTATTACGCCATAATGGGGCTGGCGACGCTGGGGATGATGGTGACAGCGGCGGCGGTAGACCTGACGACCGTCTTCGTGGGAATCGAGCTGATGTCAATAGCCATCTATATACTGACGGGCTTTGCCCGCAACGATAAGCTCTCTAACGAGGCGAGCCTCAAATATTTCCTCCTCGGTATTTTCTCTACAGCTATCCTCGTCTATGGTATGGCGTGGTTATACGGCATGACTGGATACACTAACCTTCGGGCGATAGGGCAGGTGGTGGGGCAGGTGCAAAACTCAGGCGGGATCACCTCTAACGGCGGCCTTGTGCTGGCGATGTTCCTGCTGATCGCGGGACTCGGCTTCAAGATCGCGGCTGTGCCCTTCCACATGTGGACCCCCGACGCCTACCAGGGGGCGCCTACACCCATCACAGCCTTTATGTCAGTAGGGCCGAAGGCCGCGGGTTTCATCGCCACTATACGCATTTTGATCGAGGCGTTAGGCCCGGCGTGGCATACATGGGTGCCGGTGATCATCGTGCTGAGCATACTCACGATGACGCTCGGCAATGTCGTGGCGGTAATGCAGCGGTCGGTGAAGCGTATGCTGGCCTACTCGTCTATCGCCCATACAGGCTACATACTGGTTGGCCTCGCCTCCTACACACCCGCCAACGGGCAGTTGGCGATATCATCGATGTCGTTCTACATCTTCTCATATTTGATCATGAACCTGGCAGCCTTCGGTGTGATTGTCTGGTTGCAGCGCACCGGCGCGAACGACTCGCTGGAGAGCTTTAGAGGTCTGTCGTCGTGGGCGCCCGGGCCAGCGGCGCTGATGCTCTTTTTCATGCTGTCGCTGACGGGTATACCGCCCGCTATCGGCTTCCTGGGGAAATATTATGTCTTCGTCTCCGCGCTACAGGCGGGGCTTCCCTGGCTGGCGGTAATAGGGGTGCTCAACAGCGCGGTGGGGGCTTTCTACTACCTGCGTATCATCTGGTATATGTACTTTGAGGAGCCAAGGGCGGCCAGAGAGCAGCGTGCCGCGCCCGCCCTGATATGGACCCTCAGCGCCTCCGCGGTAGCGGTTGTCTTATTCTTCATCTTCTCCGGCCCGATACTTGACGCGACGCGCAATTCTTTGCCGCAGGTGGTGGCAATGTTGGCGGGAGCGGCTGCCAGGTAGAGCTAGACTCCCTATGAGCAATGAATATAACTCTGATGCGCCAGATGGGGATGTTAGGGTGCTCGGCCAGGCTGCGGCCGGTGAGGGCGACGGGCTATCTTTGCCGCCTCGACCCGATGCTAAAAGGCTCCGGGAAGCTCGGTCGCCGCGTCCACGCGGTGCGTACACGCCCGACTACGTGCCTCCTGAAGAAGGCGAAGTAGCACAAGGTCGGGATGTAGCGCCGTCTCCTTATACGCCTGAGGAAGAGGCGCTTACCACAACGCCCCGCCGGAGTGCGGTGCCGGTGATATTGGCGGTTGTTGTGGCTTTGATCGTGATTGTGGGCACGATAGTGGCTACGGTTTACTCCTCAATGAGGAGTTCGGGTGGCGCGCTGCCGGGATTCGCGCCGCCAGCCAGCGCGACTGTTACCCCTGACCCTGCCAAAGCCGCTGATATACTCAGCCGCTCGGTGCAGGCGATGAAGTCCGTGCTCACCCTCCACTATACGAGCGACGCGGGCTTCTACGGCTTGCTGACGCCGAGCACAGTGGCTGTTAGCAGCACAGGAGTTGTTTCGCTTACCCTCAGCGGCGATGTGAAGCTCCCCGACAGCTATACGATGAATAGTAACCTGTCGCAAGTGGGGCAATATGTGGTCATAAGCGATACCACATGGAGCAGGCGGAATAACAACCCATCATGGGTGAGCCAGCCCACCGCCGAGGTAGGTCTTGGGCCTGTAAACCCTCTGGATGTTATTCTCTATCTGCAAGACTACAAAGAGGGTACTCAGCGCGAAGTAGGCACAGAGCGGGCTGACGGCGTGCTGTTGCACCACGTACGCTACAAGGTAGATGTCGGCAGGCTCGCGACTGACGAGCCAGGTCAGACAACAGAAGTTATGTTGTCTCAAAGCAGTATAGACGCTGATGTCTGGATACGTGATAACGACCTTCTGCTCGACCGCATGTCGCTGAAGGTAGAGACAGGCGACGGCAAGAGTATTATCCTCCGCACCTTCTTTTCTAACTACAACCAACCAGTCAGCGTAGCGCCGCCTCAAAATAGCTCGCCTTGACCCTTAGCTGCTTGGTAATTGTATGTAGAGGCTGCCCTTCATCATAGCCCTGTGCTGCTACTGTGCGCCTGCTCTCGGCGGCTCGGTTAGCTTACCTGTGAATAGCGCTTCACTATGTAGAACGGATTTGCTAAAAACATGTGTAAAAAGTGGCGAGTTACTCCAAAATCGGGTATAATAAGGAGAACGAATCTAATGTAAATACGAGTGTGTATAGCTTTGGAGGCAGAGGAGCAATTATGGAACTAGGCACAATTAGACCCGTAAGTATTGATAGCGAGATGAGGTCGGCGTATCTCGATTATGCCATGAGCGTAATTGTATCGCGCGCCCTCCCTGATGTGCGCGACGGCCTCAAGCCGGTGCAGAGGCGCATTCTATACGCGATCAACGGCATGGGGCTGAGGCACAATGTACCTTATCGTAAGAGCGCAGGTATCGTTGGCGAGGTGCTTAAAGAGTATCACCCTCACGGTGATGTGGCGGTGTACGATGCACTGGTGCGTATGGCGCAGGATTTCTCTATGCGCTACCCGCTTGTGGATGGGCAGGGGAACTTTGGCTCGGTGGATGGCGACCCGGCAGCTGCTATGCGGTATACAGAGGCACGCCTGCGGCAGATTGCTGAAGAGCTGCTGGTAGATATAGAGAAGAACACCGTTGATTTTATCCCTAACTACGACGAGAAGGCGATGGAGCCTACTGTGCTCCCTGCCCGCTTGCCTAATATGCTGCTGAATGGCGCGGCAGGGATCGCTGTTGGGATGGCAACCAATATCCCGCCGCACAACCTCACAGAGGTAGCAAGCGCCATCGAGTATCTCATAGATAACCCCGACGCCACAGTTGAAGATCTGATGAAGTTCGTGCCAGGTCCCGACTTCCCCACAGGCGGCATCATCGTCGGCAACGAAGGAATACAGGCCGCTTATGCCACAGGCAGGGGACGCATCATCATGCGTGCCAAGGCTTACATCGAGGAGAGCAAAGCGGGGCGTTACAGCGTTATTGTCACCGAACTGCCGTACCAGGTGAACAAATCCACATTGCACGAGAAGATCGCAGAGCTAATCCATGATGATCGGCTGCCTGGGGCCAGCCTGGTGCGCGACGAGTCGGACCGCAATGGCATGCGCCTGGTGATTGAGCTTAAGCGCGATGCTCAGCCCAAGAAGGTGCTCAACCTTCTCTTCAAGTACACGGCCATGCAATCCACTTTCGGGGCGAATATGCTGGCGCTGGTGAACGGCAATGAGCCTCGCGTGCTAACGCTGAAGAAGGCGCTGCAATACCATATTGAGTGGCGGCTTGAGGTTATCACCCGCCGCACGCAGTTCGAATTGAAAAAGGCCCAGGAGCGCGCTCACATCCTGGAAGGGTTGAAGATAGCCCTTGATAACCTGGATGCTGTGATCGCCACAATACGCGCCAGCCGCACCAGCGACAGCGCCAAAGGCAACCTGCGTACGCAGTTCAAGCTCTCTGAGCCACAGGCCCAGGCTATACTTGATATGCGCCTCTCGCGCCTGGCCGCTCTTGAGCGCAAGAAGGTCGAAGACGAGTATGTGACGGTGATCAAAGAGATCGGCTATTACGAAGATCTACTGGCTCACCCCATGAAGATCTATGGCCTGATCAAGGCTGACCTGAAGGATCTCAAAGAGAAATATGGCGATGAGAGGCGGACGCGCATCGTAGAGGCATCGAACACCGAGTTCAGCGAAGAAGACCTGATCCCCGACATGCAAGTGCTGGTGACGATCACGGACAGAGGTTACATCAAGCGATTGCCTCACGACACCTATAAGCGTCAGAACCGAGGTGGGCGCGGCATCATAGGCATGGTAACGCGTGAGATGGACGCCGTGCAGCATATGATAACTTGCAATACGCTTGACAGCCTCCTCTTCCTCACTAACAAGGGTAAAGTATACCAGCTCAAGGCGCACGAGGTGCCGGATGCAGTGAGGCAGTCGAAGGGTCTGCCGCTGGTGAACCTGGTTTCATTAGAGCCGCAGGAGCAGGTGACAGGCTTGATAGCGGTACGTGACTTCAAAGTTGATGGCAAGTATCTGGTGCTTGCCACCCGCGAGGGCAAAATCAAGAAGACGCCTCTGCAAGACTACAGCTCTGTGCGCTCCACAGGCATAATCGCCCTCAACCTTGAGCCTGGCGACGAGTTGGCCGCATCAAGGCTGTCGCAGGGCAACGGGGACATACTGGTAGCCACCCGCAAAGGGCAGGCGATACGTTTTGCTGAGAGCCAGGTGCGCCCTATGGGCCGCGCTACAGCAGGGGTGAGTGCGATACGTCTTGCGAAGGGGGATTATGTAATCGCGATGGACGTAGTTCGTCCCGACTCGCAGTCGTCGCTGCTTATAGTGACTGAGCGAGGCATAGGCAAGCGCACTCACATCCCCGAGTTCCCGCGCCAGGGCAGAGCAGGGGGGGGCGTACGTGCCCTGACAATTGTTCCGAGGGGCGGCCTGGTGGTGTCGGCTCGCGTGGTAAACCCCGATGACGATCTGGTGGTGATCTCCACCAACGGCCAGGTAATCAGGATGTTCGCTGACGACATACCGCACAAGGGGCGTCCGGCGCAGGGCGTGGCCGTGATGAATATGCGCGAAGGGGACGATGTAGCTTCTATAGCACGCATACCACGCACAGACAAAACGGGCAAAATGCTAAGCGATGATCAGCTGGAGGTGCTATCTGAGGAGGGCGTAGACGAAGGGGCAGCGGCGGCTGCGCACGAGGAGTCGAGCGCGGAGGCAATAGCCAGGCTCCCCAAGATAGTGGCTATGCCGACCGGCAAGAGCGCGAAGGCCAGGAATGGAGGCTCCTCCGATCAGAAGGAAACTGTGGGGATACCCAGGGCTAAAGCAGATGGGGCTACGGCCAAGCATGCCCCTGTGCAGCTGAAGCCTCGTGGCGGGAAGAAATCCTAGCTACTTATGTGGGCAGGCGGCGTATTGGTTTACATTATTGACCGTTACGCCTGTGGAGCAAATAAAGAGAGAGCGGACCGCTTAGCAGGCCGCTCTCTCTTTATTTTACGAACCGGTACTTAGCTGAGGCCGGAGCCTATAGTAGAGAAGGTTTTATTGACAGCTGTTATACGACGGGACGTGTGTTACTTGAGGCCGGAGCCTATGGTAG
>JADMIH010000302.1 GCA_015478675.1 Chloroflexota bacterium
AAACTTGAAAATGCTGGTGTATCGGTGGAGAAATCGTATGAAATGGATCATGGACCTTCTTCTCGCCGATGACACCAATTGGTTAGGCTCCAGAAGGTTCAAAAGGCAGCGTCGCTTGTCTTTGTTCCGCACGTTTTCGTTGGGGCTGGGAAGGCGCAGCCGATGGCGATGGCGCTGGCGGCTCATTGCGGCGAGGCACTTCATCCTGACCTGTGTGTCCAGTGCTCCTGCGGCCGCCGTTGTTGCTGCTGCTGCTGCAGCCACAACGTGGAATGCTGCGTCCCGAGCGGTGCGGCGCTGCAAAGCCGGAAAGAACGTGCGCTGCGCGTTGGGTGGCGTGCACAGTGGGATAGCAGGTCTGCCCTGCAAGCGGCCAGTGACTGGCGCTGCACCTCCTACCGGTGGTATGAGTTCCGCTCGTGTCAAAGTGGGCAACCAGTTTGAAGGCATCGGGCGGAGTGTGTCGCAGAGCATTCTGTTGCGCTGATCCCTGGCTCTTGGAGAGTCTCATGACTGCAGTGCGAGCGTTCAATCGCTTTGCAGCTGGCGGATCCCTGAGACGCTGGAGGAAGGTGATTGTGCCCTGCCAGCCGCTCCAAGCAATCCTCGGCGCGCGTGTTCGGAAAGCCGGAGAGCCCCAGCGGCGGAGCTGACGGGCCGGGCACGTAGGCTGCTGTGGCCTTGTGCAGGCGCTGATCTACCTGCCAGTATACCCTAAGCATTATCGTTTCAATTCAATTCACGGATGTCCCCACTTTTAAAGCACATCCATAATTGCCTGCCAGCGATTGATGATTGCCTGCTTTGCTGTGACCCAAATATCCTATTGCATGCGTGCTGGGAAGCGTGCGATTGGCACCTATGTAAAAGCGGGGGCTCCCCCTTAAAAAAAAAAAAAAAAAAAAATTATCGCACCCCCCTAAGCTTGCAACCCCGGTTGCCCGGCGTGCAAGCAGGTGTCTCCCACTCCTATGGCGTCGCTGCGGGGGGCGGTACCAGCTGCGCACGGATGTCCATGTCTGCCGGTGTCTGGCTCACCTCTGGAAGGATCTCTGTAGCTCGGGGAGGAGTACAGACCATCGGAGCGATGGCCTGTGTGGCGCGAGAGACGGCCTGCTGGATGCCGTGGCACCCAGGCCTGCGCGATCGTCTTCGGAAGCACGGCTGGCCTGTACGTGAGCCTCGAGCTGGTGCGGGTGAATGTGGGGTGCGCCGGGTGTGCCGCGCGCGGGTCCCTGTGCGGCGCGTTGACGCTGGCGAATCGGGCGAGGACTGGAAAGGCGGGGCGGCTGTGGGGTTGTGGGCAGCTACTGCTGCTGCTAAGGCTGGGAAGAGGCTTGCTGGCGGGGAAGCCTGATCCGCCCCGGCCCCGTCGATGAAGAAAAGCTTCGGTTAGAGGGCGAGGTGTCTGTCAATGTCCGGCGTCTGGATGTAGGCCAGGCAGGCCTTGTCAATGGCCCACTAGAGGGCCACCGAAAGTCAGATGTCCGGCAGATTGCCAAGGAAGTCGTACGTATCGCTAGAGCAGCCAGCGCAGTCCAGGAGAGTCTGCGTGAGGCCCTCTAATACTTGTACGGCAGCACGTGCAAGTTATGCAGGATTGTGCTGGCAGTGGAAGCCGCAACGGTGGAGATGGGAACTGTTGACCACCCTCCGCTCGTGCGCCTAGGAGGCGCGTTGCCCTGCAGAGGACGCCGCGAAATCCATAAAGTCTGAAGGTTGTCCCTTGGGCTGCGCTGGCTAGAATGTAGGCTGCAGCGCAGGAGCCTGGCGTACTTGTCACGAAGCTTGCCCAGGACCCAACGCCTTTTCTCCACCTCACTTTCTACTCAGCCTTCCTTGGCCTTGGAAAGTTCCAGAGACCGTTTGCTGCCCCAGAGACCGAAGATGTACGTCATGGCAGGTGCGGAAGAGTGAGAGGAGCGTCCTCCTCCTGCTCCTAAGGCTGCTGGCGCTTCCCGGTGCGTGGGATAGGGGTCCTGGTGACGTCCCAGTGCTGCATCAGCGCGGCAGCAGGCAGGAAGGCGTGCAGGCCTGCCTGTGCTCCGTCCTCTATTGGGACGAGCGCTCCTATGCTGCTGGCTGTTTGACTGAGAAAGCGTGCTAATATGCTGCTGCTGAGCGCGACAAGACTCGGGGGTCCGTTGGGTCAGAACATCCCAGCCACATCGCTGCTGGTGGCTGGACTGGACGAGCTGTGGAGACCCATGCTACCGACACCGCTGTAAGCACAGACGGCACACGATTAGAAGGGACTCAAGGCGGCGAGGCCACCGTGTCCCTTCTAATCACCCTCTCTCTCATGGCGGGGAGGCCACCGTGTCCGTGGGCCTCCGGCACGGGGTATCCTGCGTGACCTGTGATGCTGCTGGTGCAGCAGGGGAGATGTGCATTGCTAGGTCTCGCCTGTCTGTGGTCTTGCCTTCATGGCTGCCCCAGAGGCCGAAAGAGTGTTCAATATCCTAGACACCCGCTCAAGGTGGTGCACATGAGACAAATGCCGAGGAGGCAACCGGAATTTCCTAAGGCAAAGGGCCAAGGATGACCTGCCAAACACCTGTGGTGGTGACCAAAGTATGAACAGAGACGAGCGGGTGTCATGGCAAAAGGCCAGGAGAGCATGGTCATACAGAGTGCCTGT
>JADMIH010000303.1 GCA_015478675.1 Chloroflexota bacterium
TCGTCATAAAAAGGTGGCGTTTCAATCCTCACCCAGTGCGAACACCGGGTGCTACCACCTCTTCCGCCACTCCTTTGCGCACTATTTTCTGGTTTCAATCCTCACCCAGTGCGAACACCGGGTGCTACGGCATAGTTAGGCCTGTTTAGGCCATTATGACCCTCTACTACACCTTAAACTTGGCCACCACCCCCTTTGATAAGCCCGCATTACACAATTATCGCAACTGAATAGTGTCTATTACCCGATAGAGGCTCGGTTTCTTGCGCGAACCTCACACCTGGAGCCATGCAACCAACCGGGCGCGCATCTTCCGTATCGCTGTAATTCCTGGGACATCACAGCAGAAAATACGCATACATCTTGTGAGCTTTGCAAGTACGGGAAGCTCTTCTAGCTTTTCGGCGTAACACTACACTATCAATGGATCATGTAGATCAAAGTTGGGCTTCTTTCCAAAGACCTGCACATGCTCACCTCGTGGCTCTCGCAAACGATAAATACGCAGGCTATCCTCCTCCAGCTCTACAATCATTAACAACTTGTGCAGGAACACCTCCAGCTCCATGCTGTTAACTGTACATTCAAATACCGACTTCTGCACCCTCTGGCCCTGCGCCTGGCACACCTTTGCTACCCGGCGCAGCCGAGATCGCCCAGCAGGCGCCTCCGTGGATACATCGTAAGTCACCAATATCTCCATATCTCTGACCCCTCCCTCAGTGCAACTCTCAACGGTATAGAAAAGGAGGATAATCCCTGATGTCGCCACGTAAATGCCGCGCTAGGAGCCTCGCCTGAATATGTGGCACCAATCCCAAGGGTATCTTCTGCTTCAACACCCTATGCTGAAGCTCCTCTTCCTTTCTGCGCTGGTACGCCACCAACACTGCCTTGCGTCCCTCGTCATTCAACAGCACTGCGCCTCCCGGCATCTGCTCGAAGTGCTCTGCCTTCAACTGTCGCCGGTTCACCAATGTAATAGCTAGCCGGTCAGCCATTATAGGTCGTAGCTCCTCCATCAGATCAAGTGCTAGCGCCGGGCGTCCAGGACGAAGCGCATGTAAGAAGCCAACCTGTGGGTCCAAGCCCACGCCCTCGAGAGCAGATGTACATTCAGCGCGCACCAAGGCGTACAAGAACGATAGCACGGAGTTGATACGGTCGCGTGGCGGTCTGCGCGTCCGGGTGTTCAGTCCGAAATTGGCGCGATCTCCTCGAACCATATAGCCAAACACCCCGAAGTATGCCCTGGCTGCTTCCCCTTCAGCCCCACGCACTACATTTAACTCCTCGCATTCTTTCAATCTCTCCAGTACACGCGCCAACCTCCCCGCGCCCTCCGACAACGCCAAGTAATCGCTGGCGTCATTGGCCTCGCGGGCGGCCCGCAACAGCACCTGGCGACTATTCTGTATCTTCCCCGCTACGATCTGCCTGCTGATACGCCAAGGCTTCTCCGCGTCCGATAGCGCGAGATGCTGCGACCGCCTGAGCAACACATTACCCCGCGTCTTTCCCTCCACCCTGGCCTTAAAGCGCCCATTGCGGTCTAACCATACCAGGCTCCTCCCGTCTTCGGCACAACGCTGAATCAAGAACGGCGTGATGCTCACCTGTCCAAACGCCACTATCCCACTCAGGCGTAGCAGTGGCGCTCGCAAGCGCGTCTCGTGCTCTACCACTACGCGCACCGTATCTTCATCCAGGTGCAACACCGCCCCTTGAGTCTGCACGTATAATACATTCAGTAGCTCATTCATCAGCAGCCCCGCTCTCAAGTTCATCCTGCTCATATGTCTGAAACAACGCCCCTTGCAGCCCACGCAGTCGCGCCCTCTCGCCCACCACAGATGGCAAACAGGAATTTAACAGTGAACAGCTGGGGCAACGCTCATCATTGGGCGCAGCAGGTATTATCTGGGCTTGCAGTATCTCCCTGATACGCGCCACCACCTCCAGCGTCTTCGCTCGAAGACCCTCATCGAAGACCACCTCGTGCCTCTGGTGTAAAGCATGATAGTAGATCGCACCTTTCGGTACTGGCACGCCCAACATCTCTTCTAGGCAAAGCGCCTGAGCGCAAAGCTGGAGATCCGCATGGACCCCTGACCTGCGCCCTACCTTGTACTCCACAGGGTATGGCCCCTCTTCGCGGAACTCTACAAGATCGGACTTCCCCCGCAAACCGTAATGCTCGGACCACAAAGGCACCGCCCGCACAGCCTGTACATCCCCCCTCTTATCTTCCTCACCTGAATGTACCCGTTCGTGGGCCAGTTGCCCGCGCATCGTAAAGATGTTCTCATCGAACGTCTGCTCCACATGGATCAGCGCACACTGCCGGGGGCAGTAGCTGTAGTGCTCAATAGCCGAGATAGATACCTCAATCTCCTCATCAAGCACCGTATCTCCTAGCATATCCATGCCTCACCTCCTTTCTCTAAAAGCTTATAGGTGCGGCAGGCGGGCGGCATTCATGAGTGGCACCTGAGTAGCATATTTGCTCCCATCCCCAACTCCTTTCTATAGGCTTGTCACTTTGCCGCCACGCCTGACTTACAAAACCGGCTTACTCTCCCAGACTGGACAGTGTAATACCCGCGGGCAAATCCTCTCGGTCCACCGA
>JADMIH010000304.1 GCA_015478675.1 Chloroflexota bacterium
TTACTTGCGGAAGCCCCCTAAAAGTGTGGCGCAAGGTTCTCCAGCCATTCACGAACTTGCCGAGGTGTGTGTAGCTCGACAAAGTTGAGATGTGCATATCGCGGGTTGGCGGACAAATAAGAGTATTCCTTTCGTCTTCTTCTATAAGTTGTAAGCGCCCACAGCAGGATCGAGTCGCGGCTCATCAAGGCCATGCGCAGCGACTCGCGATTGCCATGCCATAACTCCTCATGCCTGAAGATGCGCTTGAATGTACGGCGTGTGAGTCGGGCCATTATCACTGGTAGGCCGAAGTTCAACCACACGACAGTCTCAGCCCGGCTCCAAATATAGTCACGCAGGAAGCCATAATTGCCGTCCACTACCCAGCAATCTTCCGTCAGCGCGCCAATCAGCCTCTGCTGCATGACCTCGTTGGGCACCTCTGTCCAGTTCGGTCCGAAGTGCAGCTCATCCAGTTCGATATGGTTGATGCCCAGATGGCGGGCAATTTCGCGGGCCAGGGTAGTTTTGCCCGATCCTGAGGTGCCAACCACTATAATTCGCCTGTTTACGACAGGCTGCCTGTTGCTTATTTCCATATTGTTTGTGCAAACAGGTTGATGAGTAGGGGCTACTGAGCGCTCGCTGCTGCTTTTTCTCCGGGCTGTAGCTTGTCTGCTTCATGCCCGTTAGGAGAGGGTTCGGCAAGTTGGGCTAGCTCCATCTCGAAGATGCGGCGCATTATGGCTATAGAGGTAGCGTAGGCGGAGTCCATGCCAAGATACGCGAGGCGAATAGCGCCCAGGTTCTTGCCCCTGGTGTAAGGGGTGTCCGATGCGTAGTGGAGAAAGCCGAGGTCGAAAGGGAGCTTGGTGAAATTTATATGCTCGCCTGTGGGGTAGCGGGTGGGATAACTGTACTCGTAGAGAGCATTGAGATAAGGGCCTGCTTCCATCTCGACTACAGTGTAGTTCTCGCGGTAATAGGAGTCGAGATAGGGGCGGTTTTGCAGGTATGTGCCCTTGACGGTGACAGCCTTCTGGTTGTCGAGGACCGAGCCATAGACCAGGAAAGGGGCTACTTCGGCAGCGGTGAAGCAGTTGTTGAGCCAGTAGGTGTTCTGCGTATGCTCGTCGAAAACTGAATCGGATATCATCACATCGCCAATACGCCCGTTGAGGGTGGCAGCTTTGCCGAGGACGTAAACGCCCCTGATGTTCTCCAGGCTTTCCGCCACCTGCACGAATATATAATAGGCAGCCAGGCCAAGAGGGTAGTCAATGTTGACGATAATGGCGCGGCTGTTACTTAGACGCTCAAGGCCCTCTACTTGCACGCGTGGGTCGAAGTCGGCGGGGCCGAGGCGGGCCAGTTCGATTACCTGTGCGTCTATGGGCATACCCTCTTTGGTGGGCACGTAGTGGATGCCGCGCTCGGCTTCCTCATTGAGACGGTTGCGGAAGGCTTCGCGGCCTGGGGCTGTTTCGGCGTAGAAGCGGCGGGAGACGTAGTAGAGGAGGTTTTCGAGGTTGGAGCGCACTTCGCCCCTGAGCAGTTTGTCGTACTCATCGGTTAGCTCCGGGTCGTCGGAGGCGCGGATGAAGCTCTCAATGTTGTGGCGGGCACGAAGGACTGAGCCGCTGACAAGGTTGGTGAGGGCATGCGTGTTGGAGGAGACAAAGTAAACGGGCCTATCGCAGAGGTCACGCTCTTCAAGGACCCGACGCATGGGCGTCCACCACTCCTCGGTGGCTTTGGCATACCCTATGTATGAGCCGCCAAGCATACGCACCGTGAAGCTCTTTTCGTGCTCGGCCATGAGGAGCAGATTGTCCCACAGCCTCTCCTCCCAGATTGCCTCCATACGCTGCCACTCTTCGTTGTTGATGAGAAGGCGGTGTTGTAGCACCTTCATCACTTCATCAAAGAGGGCCGGGGGTGTGGTGTGCATGGTGGTGAGTAGCTCGCGGGTGTTGGGTTCTTCATTGAGAAGGAGGTGAAACTTGTTCCACTCGATCTGGAAGCCCGTGAGGGTGGGGATGAGGTCGTCAACATCAGAGGCCGAGGAGACGTAGACGGCCAGGGTCTGCTTGCCGTCCCAGGCCCAGCGCCGACGACGGCCAGGTGAGCTTACTGGCTCCCACTTCTCGACATCGAAGCCTTGCTTGAGGAAGACCTCGGCGGACTGGCCGAGGAGCACGCGGCGCACATAGACGATGCAGGCGGGGAGGCGCTGTACGCAGTATAGGAAAGCTGACATATCGGGCGCTGTGGCGCGTGCGTTTACGTGGAGCGCGGAGTCGGCGTTGAGGTGAGCTTGAACAAGAGCCTTCACTTTGACTTCGCCCGATGAGCGGAGCATGGTGGAGTAGGTGCGTATATAAAGCTCTACATCCTGCTTGGAAGTAGGGTGTATGTCCTGGTGGTCTACACCGTCGGCGGTAGACAAAATCTCTATCTCGTTTCCAGCCTGCTGGTCTCCCATGTGGGCTTCCCTCCCGTCTCTCTTATTATATGCTTAATGTAGCAGTATATGTGTTGAAGGCTGACGTGTCAAAGGAGGATGGTGTGGGTAACTGTTCAGAGTTGGGGTGGAGCAATCGTCAAGAGGCAACTGTGCGGGCATACCTAC
>JADMIH010000305.1 GCA_015478675.1 Chloroflexota bacterium
CCAGGTAAAGAAGAACTCCATCAACAACAGGGGGCTGAGATCGATGAAGATCGGGAGGATCGAAACAACGCTTATGACGCTCTTGTTGATGTGGGGGTGATTCCTGGTATCGCACTGGAACTAGCTAATGGGTCCGACCCTGACCGGATCTTTGGTTGGGTTCGCTATTACCTCTCAGTGCTGTCGAGGCAAGAGAACCTCACTAACCCCGTCGGCATACTGGTAAGCAGACTCCGCTCGGCAGATGAGCCGCCTTACGTCCCTTCGCCTGGCGACCTGCAGTCTCTGCGCCTGCAGATGAGCCGCTACCGCTAGAACAACTGACAGCAGCCTGGATACGCGACGTTGGACGCCTGTGATCGCTGAGAAGAGATGGATCTCGAAGGGAGATATTAAATGGATACATCATTCGTTTCTGAAGGTCAGTCTTTGATGGACGACAGCGGCCTCGATGGCAGCAACAGCGGGAGCCACCTGCAATCGGGAAGCGACGTTTGCTCACCCTCTACGAGCGCAAGCCCGGTTTTGAAGAGCATACGATTGCACCTTATCACGGCGGTGCGCAACCCGCGTCATACTCCACCAACGAGCGCCCCTGAGGTCTCCCTTGCACGCACTTCCCGCACTGCCGACGCTGTGTCCGTTGGCGACGGTAGCACTTCCGCAGCCATAGACCCCGGCCTGGACGGCCTCGCCCGCAGCCTTGGCTCTCAGGAGGCGCCGCGTCTTGCGGAACCGCCGATCGTGCAAGAGATGCCGGGCGGTCGTTACCGCCTGTGCGCCGGCAAGCGGCGGGTGGAGGCAGCGCGGCTGGCGGGCTGGACGGACATCCTGTGCCTGGTTCATCCCCCGATGGACTCGGTGTACGCCCATAGATTGAGCCTTATGGAGAATATGCAGCGCCTTCCTATGCACCCGCTGGAGGAGATATCGGCGCTGTGCATCAGCCGCTTGCTGGCGAATGCCGATGCCCGGGGCCTGGGTGAGGAAGCGCGGCGTTTGCTTGAGGATGCCTGGCAGAGTGGCTCCTCAAGCTACACTATCATGCTGGAGCTTGACCGAGTATTGAAGGAATCGGGCTGGGTAGCTGAACGGCCCGACGTCACATGGAAGGCGCACCTTGACGATCTCGGCATCAGCATGGCTCCGTGGGAGCGCAAGCGCAAGCTGCGCATGCTCAATATCGATCCAGCATTGCTGGAGCAGCTTCAGCGAATTGACATAACGGAAGCCTCTCTCCGCTCACTGGGCACGCTCAATCCGGAGGACCAGCAGAGGGTAGTGGAGGCGCTCGTCGCGAACCCTTCACTGGCTCGCAAGGTGCGGCGGATTGCCCGAGCCCGACGGGACGGCTTCTACACCAGCATCGAGGATGCCCTCGCGGAAGTGCAAGGTTTCTCGTGCGACCAATCTACGACCACTCCTGCCCCTGATGGGGTCCCTATGAGCACGGAACTTTCGGTGCTTCCTTGGGAAGAGAGCAGCGAACAAGAGCATCATATCCCGGCGGTGCCCTCCTCTCCTTCGGGTCGCGCGCAAAATCCGGCTCTTCAAGAGCCACAGGTCTCTCCAGAAATTCAGGACGCAGTGCTGCAACTCCTGGAGTGCGCTGATCGGCTCTCTGAGGCGATGAGCAGCCTGCAAGCATATAGAGGAGGTGCGATGCTGCCGCAGCCGTGGGGTGTCTGGTCAAGTGATGCGCTCAGTTTCATTGAAGGGTTGCTGCCCGGTCAGACTGCGGGGAGCGACGCACATTTCTCATAAAGATGCAGTGCAGTGCCGGCGTGCTGCATGCGTGACTCTTGCGTGACTCCCGACGCCATATGATTATTGAAGAGCAAACCGTACGAACCGGTTGCTATGCTTACGTGAGCTATCACGCCGCGCTGGCCCACAGTGAGTGATTAGTGCCAGGGCAGCAAGGGGTACCGCAGGAGAGATTTATGTCGTGTGAAAAGAACCGCTTCAGGTACTTTGAGAAGGTAGCTGTTTCAGGTGGCGCCCTCGCAAATGCTCTGGGTGGAGAGGGCGAGGCCCGCGCGGTGCTCGAGCAGGTATTCAACACGGCCCGCAATGATAGAGCGGGGAGCATGTCTCCACTGCAGCAGCACAGGGCAGCAGGTCGCACGCTCCAACTCTTTGAGGAGATGGAGCAGCGACACGGCCTCTCCCGGCCCACGCACTCCAACCAGGGTATGCGCTTGCCGCGGCGTGGTGCGCAGTTCGGCTACCAGGCGGTGTACGACACCATTGAGGCCGCGCGCGCCGGTAAGGCCCTCCCCGGCGCGCGCGGTCCGCGTGCTACAGCAGCGGCAGATGCGCCGCACCGTCAGCTCTCTCCGGGTGGACGAGCATGGTTACTATCGCTGCTCGAACTGCGGGCAGTTTGCCTCTCGCACTCGAGGTCATCTCTGCCCCTTCACCGCTACTTCGAGCGAGCTTGAGCTTGCCCTGCAACGGCGCCTTGGCACCCCTTGCGGTGCGTATACATGCACTGGCTTCGACGGCCGGAGGATAGATGGTCTGCAGGAACTAATCGATGCAGCCCGGGCAACTTCCGGAGGAGCACAAGGCCGACCGGGTGCGCAAGGTGCAACGGTGCGCATGGTGC
>JADMIH010000306.1 GCA_015478675.1 Chloroflexota bacterium
ATCTGCTCAAGGTTCTTCTCGGCCCCAAACCAATTTAGATGCGTTTGCCCTGGGTGGTAATGCGGGCAGCCTGCTCCTATTGTGAGCAGCTTTGCGTATAATAGGTGTAACTACTCGGCCTGACAAGGCAGGCATAATGATAGCACCACGGAATAGATGGACAAGGGCATCGAGCACATGCAAAGCCTGCTTACGCAAAGTCGAGATGTAGCTGCGAATACGGCAGAAGGCCGACGCTCCCGCCTCGCTGCGGAAACAGCCCGACACCTTCTGCTGCACCTTGGCCATGCGCAAGTCCCGCTCCGCCTGGTTGTTGTCAAAGGACACTCGAAAGTCATGCATGAAGCGCAGCACATCTGCCTCATGGTCACGCAACCGCGCCAACAGGTTGTGGGCTTTGCTCTGCTTCACCCGCCCTTTCTTCGGTTGCTCAGGCGGGGGGTTGGGTGGATTGGCTGCCAACCCTTCGGCCAGCAACTCCCGGTAGCGCCCCTCAAACGCCAGCAACCTCACCGTAGGCAGGCTCTGCTGCCCCTTGAGGCGGGCATGCTCCACAGCCCCCTTGATCTGCACAAGCAGCCCCTTCAGTTGAGCGGCCCAGCCTTGCCCTTGTTCCTCGAGCGCGGTCAACTCCCGCAGATGATGAGCATTGCACAGGGCATGGCGGCACGCGTACACCCGAAAGCTCTGATACCCATCATGGGTTCTTGGGCTTCGCCCAATTCAGGCCACTCCTCCTCCAAAGCCTGGCAGCACACCCATCGCCCCGGTCCCTTCCTACCCACGCCGCTGATGGGCCAAGTAGAGGGTCAGTCGGGAGGTGGCGGCCACGTGCAGCCAATGCCTCTTGCCCCCGATGTACAGTCCTGTGTCGTCGAAGTGGGCCACCTCTGCCCGCCGCAGGCTATCACGGATCGCCTCCTCCACTCCCTCCAACTCGGTGGCCGCCTTCTGTTGTGCTTGATACAAAGTGCCTTCAGAGGGAGAGGCTCCGAACAGGTCGGTCAGCAGTTGGGCAGTGCGCTCATAGGGGAGGAGTTGGTAGCTCATCAGGTAGACACCCAATGCCTTGAGGTTGGGGCCGTACTGCACGCAGTCAGGGGCTTCGGAGGGGAAGCTCCCGCGGTTTCGGTGGGCGCACAGCGGACAACGAACAGTCTGCGCCTGATGCTCGGTCGTTTCGAGGCACAGGGGCGGCAAGTCGATTACCTGACGGTACTCGGTACAAGCAGGAGGCACCGCATCGAGGGGACAATCACACTCGGCACACTGCATTGGCCGATGTACCACCACCCGGTCAGGATTGGCCGAGAAGCGCAACGTCTTGCCCTTGTGACCCGGCTGACCTCCTGGTTTGCGTCCAGTAGGCTGGCGAAGGGAACGTGGGGAAGGAGGAGGTGGGCGATTGAAACCATCGGAGGAAGGAGATTGGTTGGAGTTGTGGCTGTTACGACCAAGGCGCCCTTCAAGCTCGGCAATGCGCTGGGTCAACTGAGTAATTGTCTGCTGCTGAGAGGCAATCGTCTGCTCCTGAGCGCCAACCAATTCAAGGAGTTGCTGTACCAGGGCAACAATGGCTGCTGGTCCACTGGCGTAGATCGCTTCTATCTCTTCAATTGTGCTTGGTACTCCGGGCATACTCGTTCTGTCTACACTTACCGTGCCCCCATGTTACCGGTAGGCTGAATAGTTACTGATAGGTAACAGATAGATTGTTGCAAACTGTGCGCTTGCAGAATGGAGAGCAGATGGACGAGCAAGATGAGCCGTTTGGTTGGTGGGGCTGGCACTGGCAGCCTGCGGTGCCCTTATCGATAATGCAGATAATAGATGCGGGGAGCATAGACGTAGAGACAATGGCGCTGATCTGGGCCATGCTCTCACGCAGGGCTTCCGTGCTGGTTGCCGCCGAGCCGCCTATGGCAGGCAAGACTACCACCCTCACTGCCTTGTTAGACCTGCTCCCCGCCGACACGCAGCGTGTTTATCTGCGTGGGCACTACGAGACCTTCGATTTCGCGAGAGAAAGGGATGCCCAGCCTGCTCACACCTATATCTTAGCGAATGAAATGAGCGACCACCTGGCCGTTTATTTGTGGGGTTCGCGTATATACAAGGCATTTGAGCTATTGGAGAGAGGTTACGCCCTCGGCTCAACCATGCACGCCGAGACTGTGGAGGACGTAATTGCAATCCTTGCCTCCGACCCTCTCAAGGTGCCCGCAAAATGGATCTCCCGTCTTACCCTTGTCATCAACCTCTACGTGAGCAACACTTATGGCGGCATCCGGCGCTTCAACACCTTGAATATGCTTGAGCCTGGCACCGGTGGTCCTGAAGACGGGATTGTTCCAGGCGTGCGACCTCTGTTGCTGGCGAAATGGGAACGCCAACTCGACGCTTTTGACCACCTCTTCAACAGGCCGCAGGTGCAGGAAAAACTGGCCGCCTGGGCATGCTGCACTCCTGATGAGTGGGCGATGGACGTGAAACTGCGCAAAGAACACCTGGAAAAGATGCGCGATGCCGGCATCTACGGCATAACAGCTACCAGAGAAGGCTTGCAGTCGTTCTGGAGCGGGCGGTAAGTAGGCTACCGGGCGAGTTA
>JADMIH010000046.1 GCA_015478675.1 Chloroflexota bacterium
ATACAGAAGGGAATCGCTAACTGCTTCCCGCCTGTAAGCGTTCAGAGTTGAGGTGGAGCAATCTTGAAGGAGTAGCTGTGGAGGCGTACCCTTACGCACCCTCACCCGCCCTCACCCCCAAACCCTCTCTCCCATGAAGGGAGAGGGGGCTAAGCTAGCCCCTCCACCCCTATTCCGAACACTTACTTCCGCCTCTGGCGGAATCGCGAATTAGCTGTAAGCTGGCATAATAGCTCAGAATGTAAACACCCCTTCTCTGCTTACCGAAGCGTATACTCAGCCGTAACTCGCAACTCGCTACACCTTCGCGCGCCAGTAGTCGAGCAGGTCGCGCAGGGTTTGCTCGTATCGAATAGTGGGCTCCCAGCCGGTGGCTTCGCGGAACTTGGTTGTGTCAGCCCAGAGTATCATCACGTCAGAGGGGCGGAGGCGGGTAGGGTCTACTGTGACTTCTACCTTTACTTTGGAGATGCTGAGGAGCATATCGAGTACCTCTTGCATCGGCCTGGTATTGCCGGAGCCGATGTTGTATACCTCGCCCGGCCTGCACTTGTCGAGCAAAAGCCAGTAGGCACGCACGGTGTCGCGCACGTCAGTGAAGTCGCGCTTGCTGGTCAGGTCGCCTACGCGAATAACAGGTTCTTGCAGGCCCTTCTCTATAAGAGCTATCTGTCTGGCAAACGAGGAGTCTACGAAGTTTTCGCCGCGGCGCGGTCCGCTATGATTGAAGCCGCGAGATACAATGCTTTTTACGCCGTAGCTCTGGTAATATTGGTAGGCAAGCATCTCCTGCGCTACTTTGCTCACGGCGTATGGCGACAAAGGCCGCAGAGGATTGCTCTCCTTCATCGGCACTTCGTCGGGGTAGACCATGCCGTATTCCTCCGATGAGCCTGCTATCTGGATCAGCGGGTCTACTCCCGCCTGGCGCACAGCCTCGAATATGTTAAGCTGGCCCAGTATATTGTCCTGTAGTGTTGCCGAAGGGGAGTTCCAGGAAGTAGGTACGTGGCTCTGAGCAGCCAGGTGAAATATACGCTCCGGGCGCACTGAGCCGATCAGCTTGTTCACGCTGAAGGCATCCAGCAAATCGCATTCGACAATGTTTATCTTGTCCGGGTCAAAGGCATGCTCAAGGGTATCTATGCTGGCAACCCCAGGCTCAACCATGTGGAGCTTATCGCGCAGATGATCCAGATGATCCAGCCGGCTCCGACGCCTGTATATGCCAAATATCTGCACATCAGGCTTCTCCAACAAGAAGTCGCACATGTGGCTCCCCGCAAAGCCTGTAATACCTGTTACCAGAACTCTCAAAAGGCTTCCTCCAGAATTATGTGTAGTGCTATTATAGAGCAATCAGTGGAACTATGTCAGCCTGGCTAACGTTAGAGTTCGTCCCAGAGTTACTTCCAGCCTGCGGTGTTGCGAGTCATGCGAGTTATGACTGACGACGGAAGCTCAAAAGCACAAAGGTTTTGTGCTGTTCACAGCGCGGAAAGCAGCAAGTAAATTACAGAAGTCACTCTGCTGAGATTACAACTCCCCATCCGGCATTACAGAATTACAGAGCCTGGCTCAATCTTTGCACCACCAGTGATTACAGCGCATGCGCCAACCACAGCGTTATCGCCTATGATGGATGTGCCGCTCACCTCGCAGCCATCGCCTATGCTGGCGTTGCTCCCTACAATGCACTCATGGCTGTGGCTTCCTGGGCCGAAGACCACGTTGTTCCAGGCGACCATATGCTCAAGATGAGCCTCTTTCTCCACGCGGCAACCGTCGCCGAGCACCACCGGCCCTGTTATCGATGCCCCTGCTTCGATCTGGCAGTGCTTGCCCAGCACAGCAGGCCCGGTGATGCGGGCGCCACTATCCACGAACGTGCCTTCGCCCGCCCATACCAGTTCGCCCATCCTCTCACCATCAGGCGGCAAGTGGTATTTGAGCCGCCCTGATAGTATCTCCGTCTGGGCTTGCAGGTACTTGGCGGGTGTGCCTATATCCAGCCAGTACGCGCCTGTGCGGTAGCCATAAAGCGGCTTGCCTTCGGCCAGCAGAGTGGGGAAGAGGCTGAACTCTACCATGTAATGCTGCCCTTGCGGTATGTAGTCCAGTGCCTGCGGCTCAAGTATATAGGTGCCGGCGTTGACCCAGTTGGAGGTAGCTTCTTCGCGCCTGGGCTTCTCTGTAAAACGCTCTATACGCCCTGTTTGATCCATATCAACCACACCGTAGGCGCTTGGGTCTTCAACAGAGGTGAGGGAGATGGTGCAAATAGAGTTATTCTCCCGGTGGTAGCGTGCCATATCCTCCAGATCAAGGTCGGTAAGTATATCGCCATTGAAGACAAGAAAGCTCTCGCCGGGGGTGAGCGCACTCTCCACGTTCTTGATAGCGCCCCCCGTGCCGAGAGGCTCGACTTCATGCACATAAGTGAGGTTCATATCGAGGTGAGAGCCATCGCCGTAGGCTTGCTCAAAGTTCTCTGATAGGTAGGACATGGCGAGAATAACGTCGCGGATGCCGTGTGTACGCAGCAAGAAAAGCACATGGTCGAGGAAGGGCCTGTTGACCAGCGGTATCAGAGGTTTAGGTGTGTTGTTGGTCAGTGGGCGCAGCCGCGTGCCCTGCCCGCCAACAAGAATCACTGCTTTCATATTGCCAGTGACGAATTACGAATTACAAGTTAGCAGGTAGATGAGTCAGTGGTGAACGGTTTATAAGTTGTAATTCGTAATTCGTCACTGGTCAATCCTCACTTTCTTTCGCCAGTAACCCAGTATGTCCTTGAGGGTCTGCTCAAGGGGTATTTGCGGCTTCCAGCCTGTTTGTTGCTCAAAGCGCGATGGGTCGCAGACCATAATGGGTATGTCCGAGGGGCGCATCCGCGCAGGGTCCTGCTTTACTTCGACTGCTACATGGCTCATAGAGAGGAGCGTGTCGAGCACCCACTGCATGGTGTGCCCCTGCCCTGAGCCTATATTATACACTTCGCCCGGCTCGCCTTTGGTGATCGCCAGGTGGTAGGCGCGTACCATATCACGCACATCAGTGAAGTCGCGCTCGGCTTCCAGGTTGCCTACGTAGATTACAGCCTCTTGCAAACCGGCTTCTATGAGCGCTACCTGGCGCGCAAAGGCTGCTGTGACAAAGTGCTCTGTCTGGCCCGGGCCTATATGATTGAAAGGGCGCACCCTT
This sequence comes from Chloroflexota bacterium, assembly GCA_015478675.1. Next base: position 3,205 of record JADMIH010000046.1, read on the forward strand.
ATGGTGCTCTGCCCATATGCCAGCGAGTATTGCAGCGCCAGTGCATCCTGAGCTATTTTGCTGACCGCGTAAGGGTTGTTTGGCCTGAAAGGGGTTTCTTCGTTGATAGGTATATCTTCGGGCCGAACCAGGCCGTATTGCTCGGACGAGCCGGTGATCATGATGCGAGCATCGGGGCAGCAAGGGCGAAGGGCATCAAGGAGGAAAAGCTCACCGACGATGTTGTTCATCAAGGTAGCCTCGGGGTCTTTGAAAGCCTGCTGGACGTTGCTCTGTGCCGCCAGATGAAAAACGTAGTGAGGTGCTACCGACCGGAGCATCTCGGCGCTTTGCTCGCGCTTCGTCAGGTCGCAAGTGACCCACTGCGTGCGCGCCATCTCACCGCCCCAGGGGGGTTTGGAGAGGGCGTTGGCGTAGATTTGCCAATCGGTGACGGAGGTGAGATATTGGAGCAGGTGCTTGCCGACAAAGCCCGCTGCCCCGGTCACTAAAACGCGTACCGGGGCAATGGTGTTCTGATCGTTCATCCTTAGAGCGATCTGCTTTTGGCAGCGTTTCCGTTGGTAGAGTTGGCGCTGCCGTCATGCCCGTTGCTTTCGCCGAGGGTGCCTGGCACGAGCACCTCCAGCTTTGGATCGGCATCGAGTGCCGCCTCGTGGCGTAGAAGGTTGGCCTTGTCGGTTCGCTCCCAGGGTGCATCTATATCGGTGCGCCCGAAGTGACCATAAGCGGCGGTTGCCTTGTAGATAGGGCGGCGCAGATGGAGGTCGCGGATGATAGCACCTGGACGCAGATCAAAGTGCTTCTGCACGAGTTCTTCAATCTGCTTGTCGGGTATGCGGCCCGTGCCGAAAGTCTCGACCATCACGGAGATCGGCCTGGCAACGCCTATGGCATAGGAAAGCTGTATCTCACAGCGGTCAGCGATACCTGCGGCTACGATATTCTTGGCGGCGTAGCGTGCAGCGTATGCAGCCGAGCGGTCAACCTTCGTCGGGTCTTTCCCCGAGAAAGCGCCTCCGCCATGTCGGGCAATACCACCATAGGTATCAACTATGATTTTGCGTCCTGTCAGCCCAGCATCGCCCATCGGACCGCCAATCTCGAATCTGCCGGTGGGATTGATGTAGTAGTGGGTGGCGTCATCAAGCAGCTTTGCCGGGATTACTTTCTCGATAACCTCTTTCTTGATGGCGGCCTCTATCTCCTCGTGGCTGATTTCCGGCTCGTGCTGGGCCGAGACGACCACAGCGTCCACGCGAACGGGCTTGCCATATTTGTATTCTACCGTTACCTGAGCTTTACCGTCGGGGCGCAGCCAGGGGAGAGAGCGGTTCTTGCGAACATCAGCAAGGCGTTTGGTTAGTTTGTGCGCCAGGGAGATAGTGAGGGGCATAAGCTCTTCGGTTTCGTTGCAGGCGAAACCTATCATCATTCCCTGGTCGCCCGCGCCGATTGACTCTATCTCGTCGTCAGCGGACATCTCGCCTTTTTTGGCTTCAAGAGCCTCGTTGACGCCCATCGCGATGTCTTTCGACTGCTCTTTGATCGAGACTATCACGCCACAGGTGTCGGCATCGAAGCCATACTTGGCGCGGGTGTAGCCTGCTTGCTGGATTGTTTCGCGGGCGATTCTCGGCACGTCAATCCAGGCTGTTGTAGTAATTTCGCCCATTACCAGAATAATGCCCGTAGTGGTAGCTGTCTCGCAGGCCACGCGTGCGTCCGGGTCCTTCGAGAGGATAGCGTCGAGCACGGCGTCGGAAATCTGGTCACAAAGCTTATCCGGGTGCCCTTCAGTCACAGACTCGGAGGTAAGGAAAAGCTGCGGTGACGACATAAACGATGACGAATGCGCATTTGGTTCTTCTTTAGCCATGATATTCTTCTCCATGATATAGATATGTCAAGTGTGAAACGTGAGGAGTATTGCGTACTGCGTGAGCTAGGCATAAAGGTGGAGCATCCATAATCCTTCACGTTTCACGTTTCACGAGGCTATGTTCCACTCTCCCACGAGGCCAGGTACTTCTTCTGCTCCTCGGTGAGGGTATCTATATTTATCCCCATCGAGAGGAGTTTGATACGAGCGATCTCGTGGTCCAGCTCCTGGGGGATTACATATACCTTATCTTCCAGGGTTGGGCCATTCTTCACCATATATTCAGCAGCCAGCGATTGGTTGGCGAAGCTCATGTCCATGACGCTCGCCGGGTGGCCTTCGGCGGCGGCAAGGTTTACCAGGCGGCCATCGGCCAGCAGGTAAATTGTGCGCCCATCCGGCAGCTTAAATCCCTCAACGAAGTCGCGCACTTCTTGCCCGCGCCCACCTGCAAGTTCCTCAAGAGCAGGGATGTTGATTTCGTCGTTGAAGTGGCCGCTGTTCGCCATGATCGCGCCATCTTTCATCACTTCCATGTGGTGGCGGTCAATCACATTGAGGTCGCCTGTCACAGTGATGAAGATATCAGCGATGCGCGAGGCATCCATGAGAGGCATAACTTCAAAGCCTTCCATGACAGCCTCAAGCGCGCGTACAGGCTGCACTTCCGTGACGACCACGCGCGCCCCCATGCCGCGTGCTCTCATCGCAATGCCGCGCCCACACCAGCCATAGCCGCAGACCACGAGTATCTTGCCCGCGAGCAGGATGTTGGTGGCGCGCAGCACACCATCTATAGTACTCTGGCCCGTGCCGTAGCGATTGTCGAAGAGATGCTTGGTGTCCGACTCGTTGACTGCAATAATAGGAAACTTGAGCACGCCCGCCTTCTCCATCGCCTTGAGGCGGATAACGCCTGTGGTGGTTTCTTCGCTGCCGCCTATGACGTCGTCGAGCAGAGCATGACGCTCCTCGGCGGTTAGCTGAGAGGCCCAATCGCGCACCTTGGGGTGTACATCATTGAGGCGGTCGAGGGCGATAAAGAGCATCGAGGAAACGAGATCAGCGCCGTCGTCCATCGTGATCTGTGGGCGGTGATTGAGGGCAGCGACAATGTGGCTGTAGTAGCTGTTAGTGTCTTCACCCTTGATGGCGTATGTAGCTATACCGTAGTGCTCAACGAGCGCGGCAGCCACATCGTCCTGTGTCGAGAGGGGATTTGAGGCGCAAAGCGCCAGGTCGGCACCGGCCGCTTTGAGGGTGCGCATCAAGTTGGCGGTCTCAGCAGTCACGTGGAGGCAAGCGGCGAGGCGTATCCCTTCCAGAGGCTTCTCTTTGTCGAAGCGCTCGCGTATCTGGCGCAGCACAGGCATCTCGGCTTCCGCCCACTCGATACGCCTGCGGCCACGGTCTGCAAGTGACCTGTCTTTGATGTCGCACCCCACATTGGAGCCGCCTGTGGGGGCTAAAGCCTTGGGTTCTGTTTCAATTACCATACCTGACACTCTCCTATTTTGCTACATGACATTCTATTCGTTGCGGTTGAGATGTAAGTCATCTTCGCCACTAGACGGGCTATCTGCCAGGCTGTTATCAAGGGGCGCGCCTGTTCCGCCGTACGACATCTTGGCTTCAACCAGAGTAAGAAGTTCATCCACATCGAAAGGCTTGTACAACACAGCTATGTTCTTCGCCACAAGATAGCCTTCTATCTCGCGCAGCTCTTTGAGTGCGCCGCTGCAAACGATGATGGGTATATCCGCCGTTGCGCGGTCCATTTTGAGCCTTTGCACAAACTGCCAGCCGATTTTCTCCTCGCCAAAGACATGATCGCTGATAATCAGGTCAGGCTTGATTTTCTTGACCTGTTCCATCATCTGCGGCTCATATGAGAACAAGATGACCTCGTATCCGGCCTCACCGTGCAGTATCTCCTTGAATAGCTCCAGGATCTCCTGGGTGTCGTTGATTACCATGATAAGCTTAGCCATTCTCAAGTGCCCCTGTCTATTAGTGGGTGTGTAACGCTTCCGTGATGAGAGGTTCTTCTCCGAAGTTTTCTATGTACCTTTTAGTAAACTCTCCTCGTGTGTAGCTGTGCGCCTGTGTGCCATAGTTCTCGATTGCATAGACAGCGGCCAGCGAAGCCACGCGCCCTGCTCGCTCCACATCCATGCCTGCGTTGAGGGCATATACAAGGCCGCCAAGATAAGCGTCGCCTGCGCCCACAGGGTCTACCATCTCGGTGGGCACGGCGGCGGGGATCTCTACTGTCTCATCTTGCGTCATGATGGCCGAGCCTTGCTTACCTTTGGTGGTAACCACCATTTCGGCGTGCTGGAGTATATCACGCTGGCTCATGCCGGTCTTGTCTTTGATTAGCTCATACTCGTAGTCATTGGCGACGACTACTTTGGCCCCGCGCACCCCCTCCGCAAGCTCATCACCGCTCATACGGATAATCTGCCAGATTGGAGAGTAAACATAAGGAACGCCCATCTCCTGGCACTCGCGAGTGAAACGCACGATAGGCTCAGGCTCAGTAGGGCCGACCACTACCAGATCAAGCTCGCTTCTGGGGATGCTTTTCAGCGATAGCGCTTTGTCGCGTGCCATAGCGCCTGTATAGAAGCCGGTTATCTGGTTGTTATCAAGGTCGGTGGTGATGTAACAGGTGGCGGTAAACTCTTCGGGCACGACGTTAATGAAGCGGGTGTCTACACCGTGCCGCGTCATCCACTCTTTGTATTCGCTCCAGTCGTTGGCCCCAACAGAGGTGAATATGGCAGGAGGCGCGCCTAACAGCGCCATTGTATAGGCGACGTTGGCGGCTACCCCACCCCTCTGGCGCTTGAGCGTGTCCACAAGGAAGGAGAGATTCAACATATGAATCTTCTCAGGGAGGATGTGATCCTTAAAGTAGCCGTGAAAATCCATAATATTATCGTAAGCTATGGAGCCGGTAATTATTGTGCTCATATAGTTTTATCTATGTTAAGAAGGGCAGATCGTTGCGCCTTCAAGTATCTCTACTCCTTATCCCTTATGTAGTTGCTCGCGCCATGTAGAAACCTACAGCCCCATGAGGCTGGCAAGATAGGGTTGCGACGGGTGAGAGCTCACGCTACACCAACGAACATAAACCAGCATTAAAAAGTTCTCTCGGCATGAGAGAACTTAGCAATCGCTTAGTGTTCTTCTCTCATCTTTCAGGTCTGTGCCTGTCGGACTTGGCACCGACGATCAGGCAAATGTCTGATCCGGTTGCCGGGCTTCACGGGGCCGCTCCCTCCGCCCATCTCGATAAGAGCCATTCTACGCTTATTCTTCTGTATGGCCTGAATCATATCACAACCGCCAACAGGTGTCAAGAACATGCCGACGGGTAACTGTTCAGAGTTGAGGTCGAGCAACCTTCTTGGGGTATCTGTGGAGGCGTACCCTCACCCACCCTCACCCCCAAACCCCCTCTCCCATGAAGGGAGAGGGGGCTAAGCTAGCCCCTCCACCCTTAGTCTGAACACTTACCCGACGGGTAACTGTTCAGAGTTGAGGTCGAGCAATCTTCTTGGGGTATCTGTGCGGGTGTACTCCCGACTACCCTCACCCCATGCCTTCTCCCATGAAGGGAGAGGGGGGAGAACCCTGTAACCCCGTCAGGGGCCTGCCTCTGTGCACTCAGCATGCACAAAGCCCCCTCTCCCCTTGTGGGAGAGGGCATGGGGTGAGGGGAGGGACGCCCCTGCACCCCAACTCCTCTGAAGATGCGAAGGGTAGTAGTATAGAGGGGTGCTAAATCGCTCGTATTTTCGTTCATAATGGTGGCCCATAGGGTCATGGCTTACTCTGAACGCTTAGGGCCGACGGTTCTTTGAAAATCTGCTTGACACAGGCATGCAAGGCTGCTATAATTAGAGGCTGTGACCGAACAATTGAGCGGAGGGTAAATGGTGTACGCAATAATCCGAACCGGAGGCCACCAGTATAAGGTATCTCCAGGTGATACAATAGAAGTCGAAAGAGTTGAGGCAGAAGCAGGGGCAGAGATTGAACTTGGTGAAGTGCTGATGCTTAACGACGATAACGGATTGCAAGTAGGCACACCCCTCGTCGGCGGTGCCAGGGTGCTTGCCACAGTGGTCAGCCAGGGCAGAGGTGAGAAGCTTATAGTCTTCAAGTATAAGGCTAAGAAGCGATACCGCCGCAAGACGGGGCACAGGCAGGAATTGACCAGGCTTTCTATCAAAAGTTTTGAGCTTTAGGCTATACATTTCGCTCTGAGCAGACAGTTGCGTGGCGGACATATAGCTTGTAAGGGGGAAGACGATGGCACATAAAAAAGGTGTAGGCTCTTCGCGCAATGGCCGTGACAGCAAGCCTAAAATGCTTGGCGTAAAAGTCGGCGATGGGCAGCAGGTACATTCTGGCACGATTATCGTGCGTCAGCGTGGCACCCGCCTTCACCCCGGTTTGAATGTCGGTATGGGCAGAGATCACACCCTCTTTTCCATGATCGAGGGCTTCGTAAAGTTTGAGCAGGCGACCAAAGAGCGCAAGCGGGTGAGTGTCTATATAGAGAAAGTGGGCGCTGTCTCGGCAGCGACAGAGGTAGCCCAGGCGTAAATTAGTAGAGGAAAATATACGAGAGGAAATATAAAGTAAATGAAAACCGGAATCCACCCCAGGCTTGTACCCGCCACAGTAACCTGTGCATGTGGCAATAGCTGGCAAACTATGTCTACCCGTGAAGTGTTGAAAACAGACCTTTGCAGCAAGTGCCACCCCTTTTATACGGGCGAGCAGCGTATCGTCGATACCGCAGGCCAGGTAGAGCGCTTTATGCGCCGCATGAATGCCCGCAGTGAGCAGACGGCTGTCCAGAGCTCAGCCGTGCAAAAGCGCGGCTCGAAGAACAAGGCCAATATCGCGCCTCCCCCGCAGGAGCGGCGTCCGGTCGCGAGGCCTGAGGCCACAACTGAGGGCGAAGCCGCCGAGAATAACGAGGCAACACCTGCCGACGTGGCAAACGAAGAAGTGTAAACCCAGCCTGCAACCTGATGAAAGCCCTTACCCGATTACCGGGTAAGGGCTTTCGCTTTGGCTGCTGTGAAGGGCCTTTTCAAAGGCAGGTTTTTCATGCGGCTCGCTCCTCCTTACATGGCGGTAGTCGAACTCCCATCTCCTTGACCTTTTACCACAGGGAAGAGAGGAATAGATGAGATGAAAGCAGGGAGAATAAAACACCTCGTATGGGTAAAAGTCAGCCCACAAGGGGTAGGGCGCGGGCCTTGCCTTAGCACTGGCCCAGGCGATTATCCTTGTGCTTCAAGATGGGCAATGTTATAATTCCTCCTGCGGCATAGCGCCGATGGCGCGGACAGCGTTGTCCGAGGCCGGGTTAGCGAAGAAGGAGATTTTCGTTATGGACAAGGAACTTCCACTCCTTTGTTATTTCCAGGGCAAGGTCATGCCTCTCAGCGAGGCCAAAATCGGTATCCTGACACATGCTTTTAGCTATGGCACAGGCTGTTTTGAAGGAATCAGAGCTTACTACAATGAAGAGCACGGCCAGCTTTACATGTTCCGTGCTCGTGAGCACTTCGAGCGCCTGCACGATTCGGCGCGTGTGTTGCTGATGAAGCTCGGCCCTTCGCCTGACGACCTGGTAGAAATGGCTCGCGATCTACTCAAAGAGAGCGGCATATATACCGACGCTTATATCCGCCCTATGGTCTACAAATCCGACGAGGTAATAGGCGTGCGCCTGCATAATTTGCACGATGATTTTTATATCACAGTGCAGCCCTTCGGCAATTACATAGATATAGATCGCGCACTCAACGTGGGTGTGTCATCGTGGAAGCGAATTGATGACAACATGATCCCCGCACGCGCCAAAGTCACGGGCGCGTATGTGAACTCGGCCTTTGCCAAGACCGAAGCGCAGCTCAATGGCTTTGATGAGGCGATCATGCTTGATGCGAACGGCCACATTTCGGAAGGCTCGGCGGAAAATCTCTTTATGCTGCGCGGCGGGGTTGCTCACACGCCTCCTGTCACGGACAACATACTGGAAGGTATCACTCGCACGACAATTATTACCTTGCTGCGTGATGAGCTTCGCATTCCGGTCGTAGAACGCCCTATTGACCGCACAGAAGTTTATGTAGCGGATGAACTCTTCCTCTGCGGCACAGGAGCGCAGATAGCACCTGTTGGCACTGTAGACCACCGCACCATCGGCAAGGGCGGGGTCGGTGACGTGGGGCGTGCTCTACAGTCGCTCTACTTTGAGGTGGTACGTGGAAACGTTGCCAAGTATTCGCGTTGGTGCTCACCTGTGCATTCAGAGGCCCGGCGGGCCGCGGCGTCGCAGGTGGCGGTCGCTTCCTGAGCCTTGCCCGATAGAGTAATCTAGGTCTCGCATAACTCTTGCATCACCCTCGGTCATGGTGTAGCGGCGACATCAGCCGCGCACCGCCGGGGGTGATGCGTGTCGCTTATCACTTGTTGCATATCACATGAGGGATCATGGGTGGTATACCTTTATTCCTATGCTTACGCAATATGCAGTCGAAATACTCAGCCCGTTTCACTCATCTGCTTGATTTATGAGAAGCTGGCGCCCTTTCCCATCTCCTGCTCGTTATCTGCTGCCGCTGTTGCTGCTGCTTTGCACAGCAGTGGCCTTTTGGCTATGGAGCAAACTATCGGAACGCACGGCTAACGTGGGCTATGATACGGGCGTATTCGGCATCGGGCTGGCTTTCTTTCTTGTGCTGGTGCTGATCGGGCTGCTGGCGTATATAGCCTGGTGCATCTTTACGATGGGCTATACAGTTAGCGAAGACGCGCTGGCGCTCAGGAGCGGCGGCTCACGTTACATAGTACCTCTGGCCTCTATAATGGCTGTCTACCTGCCGGGAGCCACCATCAGTGGCAGAGCAATAAAGGTGAAGTGGCAGCGCGCCACTGCTCTACCCGGTTTCCTGCTTGGAGCAGGCCAAAGTGCGCAGTTGGGTAGAGTATTAGCTGTCGCAACTGTAACCGATAACGGCCTGGTCTTCATAGCCACCCAGGGCAAAACCTTCGCCATCTCTCCACAGAACTCCTTTTCTTTCGTCGAAGCCCTGGAGAAAGCGCGCGAGGAAGGTAAAGAATATGATGCGGCTGACGAGAGCGCGACGCGTGCGGAGCTTAGAGGCGGCAACGCATGGGCAGCTCCGCTCTGGTACGATCCGGTGGCGCGTTGGCTCTTCCTGTCGGGGTTGCTGCTCTCTGCGGCGCTCTTCTTCTATTTGAGCCTGGTGTACACCACCTTGCCTGCGCTTCTGGCGTTGCACTGGAACGCGCAGGCGCAGGTTGACCGCGTGGGCGACCCAACAGAACTGTTGCGCTTGCCGGTTTTTGCCCTCGCCGTCTGGCTGGTAAATGCAGTAGTAGCTTTCTGGGCAATTCGTCGCGAGCGGGCTGCCGCCCTCTTCCTGCTGGCTGGCGCGGCCTGTGCTCAGATAGTCTTCGCCGCTGGAGCGTTGTCTATCGTCTTGAGAACGTGATGCGTAGTAACCCGGAGCGTTTATGAATCCTAAAGGCGTGGCGGGCGGAGGACATAATAGATCTGATGCCGGTGATTATCACTTCGCCCGTGAGCGGGCCTTTTTACCGGCAGTTTTTGTTCCGGTACCCATCATTGAACTAAGTCAAGGCCCGTCCCCAAGAGTGAGACAGCCTTTGTTTTTGGTAACTATTGACCGCTATAGTGGAAGGGCGGAGGCATAGCTAATGACCACACGCCATCAGCGGTGGCCGCCAGCAGGGTCTCTACGTTCACGGCGTTAGCTGACATACCTTGCGGGGCCAGCGTCAGCGTGCTTATGCGGCCTGTGCCGAGACCCTTGCCTACCCTCTGCCAGCCTGCGCCGTTATCCCCAGAGCGGAAAACGCCCAGGCTGGCTCCTCCCTGGTCGCTCCTCGCCTCGTAAATGACAGGGCCGGGTTTGTTGTACGCCTCAGTGTAGGTGGTGTCTATGTAGAGGGCTGTTATCAAGTAGCCTGATTGTAGCTCCTTGCCCGGTCCGGCAGCCTGGATTAACTTCCAATCTGTAGTCTCCAGGGGGAGGAACCAGAGGCCCTGCGCGCTCGTCATGTAAACGCCCCCGTCCATTGGCCTGCCTACAGAGCCTGTGACGTAGACCAGATTACCAGGGCCTTGCAACATATCTGCGCCCGCGAGTTTCGGTGTAACATCTGACCAGCTCTGCCCGCCGTCTGTGCTTCGCATTACCTGCCCGGTGCCGCCCTCGCTGGCGTAAGCGACATATATCGAGTTGCCGTCGGGGCTGACCACAAGGGCCTGCGGGTCGAAGTTAGTTATTGTTGAGCCTGGAAGGGAAGCCCAGGTCGCACCGGAGTCGGTGGTCTTTATAACAGCGGAGCAGGTCAAGCCGTAGGCGGTTGTAACGTTGGCGGCGGCTATTACCATCGCGCTGTTATTCATCTTCTGCCACGTCTTGCCGCCGTCTGTTGAGCGCGAGCGGCTACTTGGGCCGCCGCTGGCGCAACCCATCTGGCTGGTGACATACATAACTTCCGTGCTGCCGATTGTAGCGCCTGCTACTCTGCTGTTCGGCTCCATCTCTGCTGTCAGCTTGTTCCATTGCATATAATCGCTGCTGCTTTGCCACGCGCCCTTTGGCCCTACTGCCAGAGCCAGGTTATTGCCCTGTGGGAAGAGAGCGAGGCCCGTGATGTCGTTTCCTGCCAGCCCCACCTGTTTCCACTGCAAATCGGCGACAGGAGTAGTAGCAGCCGCCTCGGTTGGTGAAGGAGCAGGTTGGGCGGCTGTATCCGTAGGGGCGATTGTCTCTGTGGCCGCAGCTGTGGCGGTGTCAGACGGTGTTGGAGGCAGGGCCGTATCTGTTGCTCCTACAGTTGGTGTCGAGACCTCCACTGTATCTGTTGCTACAGGAGGTACGGGAGGCGAGGTCGTGGTAGCCTCTACTGTAGCTGTGGCGGCCAATTCGGGCGGGGCCGCCGGCGTTACTGTGCAGCCTGTGACTACCAGCAAGCAGATCACGAGCGCCATTGCTGCGTTACCTGCTTTAGTCTGTGCGATTCTTTGGGACATTAGCTCCACCTCTCCTTTCCATCTAACTTATAACGAGTTAGATGCCGCTCAAGTTGCAAGGCTTCCTTCATGAGCAAGAGGCTTCGGCACTTGCCCGCGCATGGTTCTAGTGTCGTTTGCGGCGTTTCTTACCCCTTGGCTGAGCGGTGGAAGATGTTGTGGGCGATGTCTCTACACTCTGGGCTTGCGTCTCTCTATTTGTTGGGGCGATTACCACCCGGGAGCCTGGTTCAACAGGGAGCGTGGTGGTGCGTTGGGCCTTGCGTGCTGCGGCATCCTGCCGGGCGGAGCCTTTGCGTGCGCCGCCCGGCACGTACTGGCGGGCACGCTGTGTCTTCTGGTATCTGGCTAATTCTTTAGGGTAAGTAGCGCGATACCAGTATGAGAACCAGACAGCCGAAGCTATAGCAGCCAGGAACCACAGATAGAGCCAGAAGCGGAGGTTAAAAAAGTCGAGCGAGATTACTCTAAAGAGGAGGAACAACAGCCCCAGCCCGCTTATCAGGAGACCTGGCTGCCCCCACCTACCCGCTGCCTTGTAGAGCACCGTGTTATTCCGCTTCCACTCAGGGCGCTTATAGAAGTAGAAGTAGGCGCTTGCCGCGAAAAGGAGAGCCATGATCACCAGGTATGCCCACGAGAAAGGACCCATCGGCGGCGACGGTGCGGAGGTCAAGAAATTGGCATCAAGCGGGTTGCCTTGCAAGTTGCTGGGAGCGGCCACAGTAGGCACAGGTATTGGCGTGCTTATCGCCGAGCTAACAGTAGCGGTTGCGCTGATTGCGCCTGTGCCTGTGATTGTGCCTGTGATTGTGCCTGCCGTGGCAATGGTAGCGGCGACAGGTGGCGTGATGGCGAGTGTAGATGTGGCAGGTACAATCACAGGTACGGTGGAGGTAGTGGTAGTCTGAGCCATTATCGCGAAGAGGGGCCACGGGCTGTAGTTTATGTTAACGGTGTCGGCGGGTGCCTGGTGGGTGAGTGCGCCGCCGGATGCTCCCCAGGCGAGGGTTAGAATAAGCCTGGGTAGTAAAGCTAAATGCATCGGGTACTTGCCTCCTGGTGTAATTAGTATTTTCGCTCAAAGGAGCGTTGTTATTTCTCTGGGTCGTGGGTAAAGGCGTTAACCATTATAGCAGGTTACGCAGGCGTGGGCAAACAAGATTGTTGGGGTAAATGTTCAGGCTTATGGTACGGGCGAGCAGCCGGAAAGGCCACGGCTACGAAGAAAACGGCGGTAATCCTGGTGTGCTCATGGCAGCCCTGGCAGTTCACCCGCCGCCGGGTTCAGAGTGAAAGGTGGTGAGTATTGCGTATTGCGCGAGTTGAGGATAAAGGTACTGTACCTCTAATCCCTCACCATTCACGCTACGGCACTTGCACCGTGAACTGCCCGGGAGAAGATATGGTGATCACTCCTGCCCACATGCACATACACTGGGAGGTGTTGTTCAGGGCAGGAGAGTTGTTGATCAGCACTGTTGGTGAGCCTGGCACCCAGGGTGCGGTAATCACTGGAATGCAAGGCATAGGTGTAAGTACACCCTGCGCCGCTGCCGTGGCTGAAGCCACAGTAGGGTTAGCAATTGAGGTGCACATCCCGAAGGACGGTATATTACCCATTGGAAGGTTATCCATGATGGTAGCAGCTAAGGGCCCCCCAACCATAACAGGCGCGCCTTTAGGGATAGCTGTGATCACGCTTGGCGCTACGCCAAAGCTGCACTGGAGCATAGCGCCTGTTGTTACTTGCTGCGGCATTTTCTTACCTCCTGTTAAGCGCGCTCAATCGGCCTAAAGCGGAAGCAAGGCTGAACCGCTCCCGCTTCTGGTATAGGGCTGAACCATCGGCCTCGTAAGAGCTTTGCATGGAGGAAGAAGAGGCCGGCATCTTACGCAATGCACATTATACTACAATAGCCTGCACGCACCAACCCTCGCCTTACCAGTTGCTTAGACCAACTCCGGCTCTTCTTCGGGTGCGAGCTGCGTGCCCGCAACGCCCGCGGCTGCTAGCTCTCTGCCGGCTTGTACACTTTCACCCTCCAGGCCTTCCGCGCCCCCTTCAGCCATCGCGCTCAAGCCTGCACGCTGATTGCTCTTGCGCAACGGTATTTCTTTCAGAAAGATGGTGGTTATAAAGCCCATCCCTAAAAGCACTGTGGCTATCAAAAAGGCTTCCTGTATGCCTGAGAATAGGGCGGGCCTCATCGCTCCCGTGATCACGTCTATGATCTTGGGCGCGAACGCTGCCGGTACATGATAGGTATTGACCAACCGAGTTTGCAGCGCAGCCATGTTTTCGCTGCCGACCAACACCTGCGGATTAAGAGTGCTCAGGCCCGCTGCGAAGCTTTGCACCGACAGTTGACTCGCGGCGGCAGGTGGCAACGTTTTCTGTAGCTCTGTAAAGCCTTTGGCCAGTCCCGGCCCGAAGCTGTCGCGGAACTGGTTGTTTACGATTGTGCCCAGCACTGCCACGCCCACAGTGCTGCCCATGTTGCGGAAGAATTGCACAGCCGCCGTCACAACGCCCACGCGCTGGATCGGAAAGGCATTCTGCACCACCAGAGTGTACATCGGGAAAGCCACGCCGAGGCCGAGGCCCAACACAAGCATGTACGCTATTGTGATGTAGCGCTGCGTACCCATGTTCATCGTGTAGAGCAAGAACATTCCGATAGTCACAAGGCCCATGCCTATGACGCCCACTATACGGTACTTGCCTGTGCGCGAGATTACCTGGCCGGTAACGATGCTCGATATAACTATGGCTATCGTCATAGGCGTAATGGTGTTGCCGCTACTGGTGGCGCTATCACCCTGGATAGCCTGTATGAAAAGTGGAATATAAAGCACCGCGCCAAAGAGACCCACGCCTGTCAGGAAGACTGTGATCACCGATACCGAGAATATACGCTCCTTGAAGAGATCGAGGGGTAAGATTGGCTCTTTTGCGCGTGTCTCCACAAAGATGAAAGCCGCTATGAACACTGCCGCTACCACAAAGAGAGCGATTATATTAGTCGAACCCCAATCCCAACCAGGAGTGCCCCCAAGCGACAGAGCCAACAGCAGTGGCGTTAGCCCAGCCACGAGGGTAGCAGCGCCCCACCAGTCAATTATCTTCTTGGCTGTGTGCGTTGTACCCGCCGGGAAGGTGGTTATGAGCACCAGCAGCGCGATGAGGCCAATCGGCACGTTTACATAAAAGACCCAGCGCCAGCCTACATTGTCTGTAAGGTAACCACCGATCGTAGGGCCGATTACTGATGACAAGCCGAATATAGCGCCGAAAGCGCCCTGCCACTTACCGCGATTAGCGGGCGGTATGATGTCGGCGATGATCGCGAAAGCGTTAGCGGTGATGATACCGGCTCCCAAGCCCTGAAGGCCCCGGAAGGCAATCAGCTGGAGGATATCCGCGCTCAGGCCCGAAAGGACTGAACCCAAAAGAAATACCGTGATGCCTGCCACATAGAACCACTTACGCCCGTACATGTCGGAGAGTTTGCCGAAGATAGGCACCGAGACTGTAGAGGTCAGCAAGTAGATCGTGAAGACCCAGGTATAGTGCTCAAAACCGTTGAGATCGCCGATGATCTTCGGCATTGCCGGGCCGACCACCGTCTGGTCGAGGGCAGCTAGCAAGATGCCCAGCATCACGCTGACCATGATCGCAGCTACTTTTCCACCTGAAAAATGGGGGGTTTCGTCCGTTTGCGCCCCCCAGTTTTGTGCCCCTGCTCTTTGCGGGGCTAACGTTCTGTTACTCACCTTTGTAAATCCTCCCAAACGAATTTGTACTCTCTTCTCCACCATAGCGATCTACAAGCGGCTCCTCATTGCGGTAGATTCGCTTCGCGTTAGCTTTGTTCTTGTTTAGCTGTTTCTCGAACTTCTACGTCGCTACACTTCCAGCGGTTTCAATGCGCCTTGTGGAGGGGCCTGTGCGTTTCCGTTGATTACCTCGGTTTCGGCCTCAGCCATTGAGGCTTGCGCCGGACAGAAAGCTGCATCTAAATAACCATCGGGCAAGAGCGAGGCGAGATGCCTGCATGCTACCTGGATATCTGATAGCTGCTTCTCCGAGAGAGATGACAGAAAGCTCACCACCTGGCTGTGAAACTGTTTGTTGGCAAGGTGAGCCGCCTCTCTGCCCTCGTTGGTAAGCTGCAAATATATGCAGCGCCTGTCTTCCAGGTCGGGTATTCGCTCTACCAGCTTGCGGTCAACGAGGCCATCCACAATGCGGGTCATCGTGGGGTTTGTCACATTGAAGCGGCGGGCCAGCTCGCTCGTAAGCTGCCTGCCATTAGCGAGTGAGTAAAGCGCCCAGATCTGTGAGCCTCCTATATCTTTCATGCGCCCAGTTCCCTCGTTGTTTCGGGCCTGGTGCTTGAGCATCCTGAAAACGTGCGGCAATGTAGAAACCATCTCCACGGCTGTCTGGTCAAGGAGTGCGCTACGCTGCTCTGCCGGTGCGCTGAATCCCTCCTCTTTTCCCTTCATTATCCTCACTGTATGTGCCATTTTCTTCTCCTGTCTCCACATTGAGCTAAAGGCTGCGCTGCTTATATGTTAGCCTCATCAATAGTTAGTGTAGCTATATATTAGCCTTTGCAGGAGGAGCTGTCAACCCATTTGGTTGCAATTGGCTCCCCAAAAACCAAAAATAGGTCTTAAGATGTAGATGCTTTCTTACTTACTAGCCGCTGCGACCTACAGCATCTTTGTGCGTTAGACTCGTGAAACGCCTCCACAAGTCCACAATTGTTGACTGATGGATGCGCCGCATCTATAATCGCTGAGAGATGCATAAGAGCATAAGAGCATAAGAGCATAGGAGAAAAGCATGAAGCTTCGCTATAGAAGGGCAGCTATAGCCCTGACCTTGTTCTTCGCTATCGTTGCAGGAGCAAGCCTGCTGCTAACGCGTAACGCGCAGGCATCAGGTGCAAGCAGCCCCTCAGAAGAGGCGCAGGCACTTGACGTTCGCTGGGGCTTCTACGTCACTTACAATCCCAACTCCTTAGCGTCTCTGCAAGCCAACGCGCAAAGTCTCAACTATGTCTCGTCCTGGTTCTTCAATGTGAATAGCGCAGCACAGATAACAGGCCAAGACCGGCCTGAGGTAAGCGCACTGCTCACTTCTGTAGGGGCGAAGAACCTTCCATTGCTCAAGAACAGCGCCACCTACAACGACTTTACCGCGATTCTAACCGACACCAACAAACAACTTTCCCTTGTAGACCAGATAGACTCGCTGGTTCAGGCCAACAACTATGATGGCATCACCATTGATTTCGAGGGGGTAAACGCCACCGACAAAGACGCTTTGACAGTCTTCATGGGCCGCTTGTACAGCAGGCTTCACCCGCAGGGGAAGATAGTAGCGATGGCTGTGCCCGCCAAGGTAAAGGATGTAAGCTCAGGCTGGGGAGCGCCTTATGATTACGCGGCGCTCGCTGTCGTAAACGATTACCTCCTTATAATGGCCTATGATTATCACTGGTCAACCAGTGATCCCGGTGCTGTAGCCCCAATCGCGAAGCTGCGCGATACTGCCGCCTATACCCTGGCCCACGTGCCCGCGAAGAAGGTGGTATGGGGCATCGGCGTCTACGGGTACGACTGGCAAACAGATGGCGCAGGCCGTACAGTGGGCAAGGCCGAGTACCGCACCTACGCCGAGGCAGTCGCTCTAGCTGCCCAGCCCGGCGCGGAGAGCGGCTACGACGAGCAGAATGAAGCGCCCTGGGTGCGCTATACACGCGACGGGTATGAGCGCGACCTGTGGTACGAAGACAGCCGCAGCTTTGCCGCCAAGCTCGATCTCATAAGTCAGCTGGGAATGGCGGGTTTCGGTATCTGGCGGCTCGGACAGGAGGACCCGCAACTATGGCAGATCCTCCAGAAGCCGAAGCAGCAACAGAGTCCCGCAGCTTGCACGCCTGTCGCTCAATTTGTCTCTACACCAGACAAAGTGTTCTTCAAAGAGACGGGGCACAGCCTGGGCGGGGTCTTTTTGCGCTATTGGCAGGAGCACGGCGGGCTGCCTGTATATGGCTATCCACTCACTGAGGAGTATACAGAGAAGAGCGCGACCGACGGCAAGAGTTACATCGTGCAATACTTTGAGCGCAACCGCTTCGAATATCACCCTGAGAACCAGCCGCCACAGGATGTGCAGCTGGGCTTGCTGGGGGTGCAGGCGATAGGCAAGCGCATATTCCCTCCATTGACAGATCCCATGCCTGGGAGCGATACAATTTACTTTCCGCAGGTCCAGCACACCATTGGCGGGGCATTCCTCCAATACTGGCAGGAGCGCGGAGGGGTCGGGCAGTTCGGCTACCCAATCTCCGAGCCTGTGCTGGAGAAGAGCGCGGTAGACGGCCAAACCTACACAGTGCAATACATGGAGCGCGCCCGCTTCGAGCTACATCCTGAATACAAGGGAAGCAACGCCGAAGTCCTGTTGGGGCTGCTGGGGCGCGATGTTGTGCCATGCAAGTGAAGTAGTGGTATAATCAGAGCTAACACTCTTTTGAGCATAACTACGCACTCGATGAGGAGGCAGCCCCATGGCCGACACGCAGGACGAAATAACCGCCGTTGACACATCTGAGATGAAAGCGCGCCTACTTGCCCTGAAGGCTCAGATGGAACGCGATATAGAGATAAAAGAGCAGCAAGTTGCTGAGGATGGAGATGATCTGGCCCAGGAGAGGGGCGGCGTCGGCAACCACATGGCCGACGATGCCAACGAAACCTCAGAGCAAGAGACGATGCTCACCCTACAACTGAGCACTGAACGCCAGCTTGCTCTGGTAAACCAGGCGCTCGCCCGCATTGAGGCTGGAACTTACGGTGTCTGCGCCAACTGCGGTAGGCCGATAGCTCCTGCCCGCCTTGATGCCCACCCCTATTCAATTTATTGTATACAGTGCCAGGAACTGGCTGATAAAGGAAGGATTTAAGAGGCATGGGCTGGCGGTTGTAAGTTTCAAGGATAGTTGCCGCCAGCCGCGCCATCAATATCATGCGTACACGTATTCCTCAGATTTCGGCTATGTTTGGGGTAGTGGTGCTGGTGCTAATACTGGACCAGCTTGCCAAGGCCTGGATAACCGCTAACATGGTGGCGGGTGACACCCGCCCGGTCATAGACGAGTGGGTACGGCTGCGTTATACCCAGAACAGCGGGGCAGCCTTTGGCTTTTTTCAGGGGTGGACAGGCGGCCTCAGTATCGTGGCTATTGTTATTATTGGGGCGATTATCATCTCCGCACAGAGGGTAAGCAACGGCAGCAAGCTGATGATGTTGGCCCTGGGCCTGGTTCTCGGGGGCGCTTTGGGCAACCTGGTTGATCGTCTGCGCCTCGGCTACGTAGTTGACTTCATTGAAGTGTACGGCCCGCGCATCAACGTCAACAACAGAGTATACATCTGGCCCGTTTTCAACCTGGCCGACAGCGCCATCACCATCGGCGTGGCGCTCATCGTAGTTATACTCCTCTTCGGCAAACAAGAGGCCGGGCAGACGCCGGAGCTGGTGGAGCGTGAGACATGATGCTGCGCCTAATGCGTAAGTAAAGGATTGAGGATAAAGAGACTACATCCATAATCCCTCACGCACTACGCACTACGAGTTCCCATGCCGACGACACCTGACATTCAGCCTTCTGTGGATGCCCGACAGATAAAGTGGCGCGTTGAGGGCGCCTCTGCAGGTGAGAGGTTGGATAGGGTTATCGCCGCCCACATAGAAGAGATTTCGAGGTCTTTCGCCGCCACTCTTATTGACCAGGGGGCGGTTCTGGTTAGCGGTTCTGCCGCGCTCAAAGCTAGCCAGAGGGTGAAAGATGGTGATGAGGTCAGTGTGCACATACCCGCGCCCCGGCCAAGCAGCCTGCTCGCTGAGGTAATCCCACTCAAGATCGTTTATGAGGATGCCGATCTGCTGGTTGTAGATAAGCCCGCCGGTATGGTGGTTCACCCCGCGCCTGGGCACAGTGGCGGCACGCTGGTAAACGCACTGTTGGCCCACCTGCCGGGGCTGCAATTCGACATGGGCGACGAGGCGCGACCCGGTATTGTACACCGTCTCGATAAAGATACAAGCGGGCTGCTGGTGGTAGCAAAGCGCAGAGCGGTGCACGAGGCCTTATCCAAGCAGATGGCAGCCCACACAACACGTAAGGAGTACCTGGCGGTTGTGGCGGGCAAGCTGCATCCTGAAGTGGGAGTGATAGATGCGCCTATAGCCCGTGACCCACGCGACAGGCAGCGGATGGCGGTAGTAAGCAGTGGCCGCCCTGCCCGCACTCACTACAGGGTAGAGCGCGGTCTGAGCAGGTATACCCTCATAAAAGCAGTTCTTGAGACGGGGCGCACCCACCAGATCAGAGTACACATGGCCTCTACAGGCCACCCCGTACTCGGAGACCCTGTGTACGGCAAGCGAACGCTAAAAGACGCCGCTTCTCTCGACCTGCGACGCCAATTTTTGCACGCGTACCGGCTGGGTTTTACACTACCTTCAAGCGGAGAATGGCGGGAGTTTACCAGCCCGCTTCCTGAAGAGCTGGCGATGGTGTTGGAGAGGATTGAACAAGGTCAGAGCCAAACAGGGGCGATGTGATAAACAATGTTGCTACACCTTCCGGTCAGATTTCACGATGAAATCAGCAAAGCAGCC
>JADMIH010000047.1 GCA_015478675.1 Chloroflexota bacterium
CCCATGAAGGGGGTGGGGCATGGGGTGAGAGGGGGCACCCCTGTAATCCTGTCAGGGGCCTGGCCCCTGCACCCCAACTGTGAACATTTACCGTCGGCGCTTGTGCTAACCGGGATAATTGCATCTGAATGGGGCAAGAACGGAAGGCAAAGCCCGCGAGACGTTTACAAGGTTTACAGCGCACGGCACAGAAAATATAAGCTCAGATAGTACCCTCCGGTCATCAATCGCGGCAACAGATGAAGCTAAAAAAGATATAGGACGGCATACTAATTGCTCATCCTGGAGCTATAACCCCAATAGGAGGGCATATGGACGACACTTACGGCGAGTTTCAGGGCACTGAACTCGACCCAGCTTTCGATTTTGAAGGTGACCAGCAAAACGACCTCATACCGATCCTGGGTTTCTCGGCGGCTTTGGCGGCTGTGGTCGGCGCTATCCTTGTGCTGGTTGGCCGTACGCGTAAAGCTACGCCGCAAGAGCGCGCACAGGAGATAGCACAGGAGATGCTGGACCGAGCGAGCAAAGAGGGAAAGAAAGGGGCTAAGGCTATGACAAGGGCCGCGAAGGCTGCAAAGCTTGGCGATCTCCTTGATGAGGCGCTAAATAGAGCGCGTGATGCGGCAGACAGCGTTGACGTAGGAGATATAGCGAGCAGTGTGAATAAACGCGCTCGCCAAGCTGCTAAAGATATGGACCTCTCTTCCCTGCTCGGGGACGCCACCGAGAAAGCACGCCAGGCAGCGAGCAACGTAGACAGCAAAGGCCTCAAGAAAGCTGCCCATAATGTACGCAAGCAGGCGGAAAGCGCCGCCTCCAACGTTTCAACTGTAGCAGGAGGTCTGGACACAAGTAATCCTGAGAAGCTGCTCGACAGCCTTAAAGAAAAGTTAGTTCAGGCCATAGATGCTGTTCGCTCAGACCTTGCGCCTAAGGCGATGGACGCCCTCCAGGGCGATCTGCTTCCTGCTGCTCAAGATGCAGCCGGAGCAGTAGCACGGCGCGTCAAAGAAGATGTGGTG
The DNA here is from genome assembly GCA_015478675.1 of Chloroflexota bacterium. The sequence continues at coordinate 1,026 of JADMIH010000047.1, forward strand.
CCCGCCGCCCAGGACGCTGTAGGTAAGTTGCGAGAAGATGTGATTCCTGCCGCCCAGGAGCGAGCCGGCAAGCTGGCAGACGACTACGAGGTCGGTCCGAAGGCGCAGAAAGCGGCCTCCTCTGCCAGGAAGCAGGCAAGCTCGCTCTCTGGTGTGATGCAAGGCCTAGCCATGTCTGTGGTTGACAAGATCCTTCAGGACTTCCTTCCCGAAGCGAAGAAGGCAGGTGGCAAAGCCGTTCAGAGCGCCCGCGAAGATGTAATACCTGCTGCTGCCCAGACTGCTGGAGATGCCGCCCAGCGTATGAGAGAAGATGTGCTGCCGAAGGTGAGCGAGGCCGCGTCTCAGGCTCCTGATCTCCTCGCCGACTTGCTGAAGACGGCGCGTGAGAAGGTAGAACAAGCGCTGGATACCGTTGGCCCCGTGGCCGCCGATGCACTCGATATTGGCAAAAGCCGCGCCGCCGATGCCGCCGAGTTCGGCAAGCACCGCGCTCAGAATGTAGCGGGCAACGTGCGCGACACACGTGATGGGGTGGGTGGTGCGCTATCAAACGCTGGAAAGGGTGTCGGTAATGCAGTAGGCGGGGCGGTCAGCGCGACCACCTACGCCACTCGCGAGACGACAGGCGTGCTCTTTTGGCTGGCGATGCTTGGCGGTATGATACTCTTGATCTTCGTTCCTGAGCGCGACAAACAGAGCGAAATATGGAACAACATAACGCAGTTCCTGGGTGAAGTGCGTGAAATGTGGCGTGACCTCCAGGGTTCTGAATACCAGCTTGAGGCCCCAGGCGACAACAGCACCGACACAACGCAGTAAGAGAGTAAGCCCCTCCCCAGAAAGAGGGGCTTTTCGTTGGGGTTTGGACGCGGGAAACGCTTCACGCGTCCCTTTTGTGCAGACGGCCATATTCCGTTATAATCTAAATGATAGTGACCTTCACTATTATAGCGTGGAGTAGTGCGCATGTTTAACTGGCTCAAGCGTAAAGAGCAATCTAAAAGTGAAGAGGAAGTTCAGGAGCAGCAGGAGAAGGTAGAGGAGGGCCTACAACGTACACGCCGTGGCTTCTTCCAGCAGATCGTCTCCCTCTTTGAAGTAGATGAGATAACCGAGGATATATGGGAGGAGCTTGAGACCCTGCTTATCCAGGGTGACGTTGGAGTAGACACCACTGTTGTTGTGCTCGACCGCCTGAAGAAGCGCGTAGAGCTGGACCGCCTGAAGAAACCCTCAGCCGTATACCAGGCTCTGCAAGATGAGCTTGTGGCGGTGCTTCTCCAACCTGAAGAGGAGCTACGCGCCCGCAACGAGGCTACAGTGCCGGAGGAAGCAGTTGAGCAAGGGCCTTATGTGGTGCTGGTGGTTGGGGTGAATGGAGTCGGCAAAACCACCACAATCGCCAAGCTAACAAAGTTCTACCGCGATCAGGATAAGAGCGTTATCATAGCTGCGGGCGACACTTTTCGAGCCGCGGCCATTGACCAGCTTGAAATATGGGGCCAGAGGGTTGGTGCGCCTGTTATACGGCACGAGCCGGGGGCCGATCCCGGCGCTGTGGTCTTCGACGCGGTGGAATCGGCGCGCGCCCGCAATGCTGACGTGTTGATTATAGACACGGCTGGGCGTTTGCATACCAAAATAAACCTGATGGAGGAGCTTCGCAAAGTGCGGCGCATCATCTCCAAGCAGCTGCCGGGCGCGCCCCACGAGACGTTGCTCGTGCTGGACGCCACAACGGGTCAGAACGGCCTTACCCAGGCTAAGGCCTTCACCGAGGTAGCCGAGGTAACAGACGTGGCTGTAGCCAAGCTGGATGGCACAGCGAAAGGCGGCATAGTATTCGCCATAGCCAGAGAGCTAAAGCTCCCGATCCGCTATATAGGCACAGGCGAAAAGATCACCGACCTGGCGGAGTTCGACGCCCGGCAGTTCGTGCAGGCGTTATTTGCGTGAAACCTGAAAGGTGAGAGATGCTGTGGAGAGTAACTCTAACCTCAACCCGTTACACAATGTGCATTACTCATCGCGTTTCACGCTTCACGCTTCAATCTCAACATATCGAAATCAAAGCATAGGCCAGCTAACAAATCAGAATAACAAAGTAAGAGGACAAGACTCATGTTTGAAAGTCTTTCGGACCGGCTCAACGGCGCTTTTACCCGCCTGCAAGGAAAAGGGCGCATAGACGAGCAAGATATAGACGAGGCTATGAAAGAGGTGCGGCGTGCGCTTCTTGAGGCTGACGTCAACTTCAAAGTAGTAAAAACCTTCGTGGAGAAGGTGCGCGAGCGTGCTATCGGCCAGGAGGTGCTGAAAAGCATCTCGCCCGCCGAGCAGGTGGTGGGAATTGTTCACCAGCAGCTTATCGAGTTGTTGGGCGAGCCTTCACGCCTGGAGATGTCGAAGACGCTGCCCACTGTTGTGATGATGGTAGGCCTGCAAGGCTCAGGCAAAACCACCACAGCTTCCAAGCTGGCGCTTCAGCTGCGCCGCGCAGGGCAAAGCCCCCTGATGGTAGCCGCCGACGTTTATCGCCCGGCGGCTGTACACCAGTTGCAGACCCTCGGTAAGCAGCTAGGTGTGCCCGTCTACGCCGAACCTCCCGGCTCCGAGCCCCTTGCTATAGTGACCAACGGTATAAACCAGGCGCGCATGAATAACAACAGCGTGGTGATCCTGGACACCGCCGGGCGCCTTCATATTGATGAAGTGATGATGCAAGAGGTGGCGACCATCAAGGAGCGTGTGCACCCCACAGAAGTGCTCCTTGTGGTGGACGCTATGACAGGGCAGGATGCCGTTCGCGCTGCATCCGAGTTCAACGAAAGGGTGGGGGTCACAGGCCTGATACTCACCAAGATGGACGGCGACACGCGTGGTGGTGCTGCGCTCTCTGTGCGCGAAGTGACGGGTGTGCCTATCAAATTCATCGGCACAGGCGAGAAGACAGATGCGCTTGAGCCTTTCTATCCTGACCGGCTTGCCTCGCGCATACTGGGGATGGGCGACGTCCTCACCCTTATCGAGAAGGCGCAGGCCGAGTACGATGTGGATCAGGCCAAAGCGATGGAGAAGAAGCTGCGCACAGCTACCTTCGACCTTGATGACTTTCTCAACCAGCTTCAGCAGGTGAAGAAGCTAGGCCCACTTGAGCAGGTTATGCAGATGATCCCAGGGATGGGCCAGGCGATGCGCCAGCAGAAGGTTGATATAAAAGAGGACGACTTGAAGCACATTGAGGCTATCATTCGCTCGATGACACAAATGGAGCGCCACCGCCCGGAGATTATAGATAGCAGCCGCAGACGCCGCATAGCCAGGGGGAGTGGCAGCACCACCCAGGATGTAAACGCTCTCCTCAACCAGTTCAAGCAGATGCAGAAGATGATGAAGATGCTAACAGGTGGTGGTGGCGGCGGCATAAAGGGCAAAGGCCGCAAGCGTGGCCTCGGCAACATGGGCCAGTGGATGCAGTGAGGCATAAGGCGTAGGGCATCAAGGATGAAGATGCTATCCTCAATTCTTACGCACTACTCGCTATGATTCATAGCCGAGCCTCGCTTCCAGGTTGCTCTTGACCAGGGGCCATTCATCATCGGTGATGCTGAAAAAAGCTGTGTCTCGAACGTAACCATCGGGGAGGATAAGGTGCTTGCGAAGTACCCCTTCTCCTTTTGCGCCCAGCTTGATTATAGCGCGTTGGCTGTGCAGGTTGCGCCCGTCGGTCTTTAGCTGGACCCTTATCGCGCCTAGCTCCTCGAAAGCTAGGCGCAACAGCAAGTACTTGCTCTCAGGATTGACCTGTGTCCCCTGGTGGGCAATCGCGTACCATGTATAGCCGATCTCAAGCCCTCGATGCGCAGGGCGTATGTCCAGGTAGGAAGTGGTGCCAATTGCCTTACCTGTCGCTCGTAACACTACAGCAAAAGGTATCCTTCCAGGCGTAGACAGCGCCTCCTCGATATATCTCTCAAAACCTTCGGTGGTCCACTCATCCAGCACGGCGATTGCGTAGCGAAACAACTCCGGGTCTGCCACCGCCAGTAAATCGGCGGCATGCTCGCGGCTGAGTGGCTCAAGCCTCACAACCCTTCCTTCCAGTACCAGCGCTTTTACCTCCACTCTCCCTCTCCGCCCTCCATGCAGTCAATTCAAGCGAGCAACAAAAGGCCAACGCGTTTGTGCGCTCACAACGGCTGGCCTTGCGCAGGAGCCGGAGCCGTGCCAAGGAGGTACTTTGCTGTTCTGTTAGCCTGCACCAGATAAATGAAGGCCGCCAGCGAGAGAATATGCACCGCAAGCGTCGCCGTTGAAGCCACAGGCGCGCGGAAGGAGTAAATCGAGTTCCAGTCGCCCACGAAGCCGGGGTCCAGGCTCATCAAGGGATAGGCTATGAGGGTCTGCACGAGTTCCAGCAGGCCGAGCTGCATAAGAATTACACGCCGCACCGGCTTTGCATTCCGAAGGTACATGGCCGCAGCGATGGAAGCGATACCCAGGGCATAACTGGCAAAGTTGCCTGCCAGGGAGACGTACCACTCCAGGAGCGCGCTTTGTGACGAGGGGACATATTCTACATATCCCCAGAAGAGGAAGTAGTGTAGGCCCAGCACCTGGCTGCTCGTGCTCCATGCCGCCAGTATGTGCCCGAGCTCATGTAGCAGCACGCCTACAGGCACAAGGATGAAGAAAGCTACTCCTCCTGCCAACTGGCGCGTCCTGGCCGAAAGCTCGCCTGCGCGGAACTCGCCCCAGTGCTGGCGCAACTGGTAAAGAGTAACACCCGCCCCCAGGAGGAAAATCCAGCCAAAGGACGAAATGGCGCCCCCTATGCCCCCCAACTACGCCTGCCCCTCGCCAGGGATTACCACTTCATACACCATCGTGCTTCCCTGCATGCTGCCGCGCGCCTGAGCGCCCTGCATCGTGCCCTCCCCGGCAGGGTGCCCGCCCCCGGTTGGAGGCTGCGTGCCCGCGTGGGCCTGCCCGTGCGCCTGGCTGCTCATCCAGCTCTCAAGGGCTTCTTTGCTAGCCCACCGGGTCACCGAAATGTACTCACCATCTCCCTTGAGCAACTCAAAACCCCGAAAGCCAGGTTGGTTATCAACTAACCCGGCGCGATTCTTGAAACGCGCCGCGAGACGCTCGCCTTCCTGCTCTGATCCGACAGGTATACGCACCATTACAACTATCATGATAACCCTCCACTTGTCCTCAATAAAGTAATGGTGAATTATAACACAGGGCACGGGCTGTGCTGGTGTGAAGTATATAGAGTGGTTGCATGTATGGTACGGTGAGGTACGATGTGACAGACAGAACGCAACAAAAGCGGGCAAAGTGCAACCCGGCAAGCCCTGGCTGCGTATATAGGGTGTTGGCAAAAGGACGGTAAGTGGGGAGCATGAAAGATGAGCTTTATCAGAAATACAAGAGCGAGTACGCGGCCCGCGCCGCCGGATGTGCAAGAAACTGCGGGTGGCGGGCCGCTCACCACGCCTAATAGCGCCTCAACGTACAGCTATAATGCCCGGCGCGTGCCCGGCAGAACCAGGATCGAGAAGATAGGGTTCTGGGTCATTGTCGTCGCGGCCCTCGCGCTGTTGCTGCTGTTGCTGGGAGTGATCTTGCCTCCGCTTGTGGGCGGCATTATCAATGGCCTTTACCTCGGCGTATTCGTGGGCGGGCTGACGGCGCTGAACTTGCCGCGGCCTTCGGGGTGGGCAAACTCTGTGCTGGGGCGGCGCATCTTCCCTGTGCTGCGTGCGTCAGATGGAGACATTTGGCGATTGGCGGGTACCAATGCCGCCCTTACATTTGTCTTTGCCTTCTTCTACCACGTGGTGGCAGTAATCCTGGGGCCTTTCTTCGCGGGCCTGGTTGTTTTCGGTGGGCTGATAGCCGCAGGTGTCTTCTACAACCGCGCTAGAAAAGTAGTAATCAAGCCTTAGCCTTAGTGGGAATTACAACGGGGAAGGCACTCACAGAGCTTACAGCCCTTGAATGAGCGCGAGCAGATCAGCGCCATACCTCTCAAGATTGTTGCGGCCCACGCCTTTGAGCACGAGCAGGTCATCCTGGCTCTGGGCGTTGCTTTTTGCTATAGCCCAGAGCGTCTTGTCGTGGAAGATCACATAGGGCGGAAGGTTGATACGGTTGGCGACAACTCTGCGCCAGGCGCGCAGCCGCTCGAAGAGGTCGGCCTCTTCGGGTGTAGGCGGCCTGTCGTCCTCCGCCGCTTGCGTCGCCAGCTTGAATGCTCTATCAGGCCCTTGCGTGCGTGATTGCTCACGCTCCTCGAAGGGGCTGCGCTCTTTAGGTTTTGCCTGCTTCTTTGCCTTCAGCGTTACCGTGCCCGTCGGCACTCTGTCGAAACCACCGGGAGTAACCTGGAGCAGCTTGTAGCCAGCTTCCTCGTAGAATTGCAGGTATCCACTCTCTACCAACTCATCTATGGCTCGCTCGATGGCACTTGCCGCCACTGCTGCGAGTGCGCCGAAGTGCTTAACTCTGTCACCCTTGATATTGCTGGCCGCTGAGCCTCTCAAAGCTCGTACCAGGCTCGGCTTGCCCGCGCTGTAAGGGAAACTCGCCAGGCACTCGATGATCACGCGGCCCGGGTTCTCCGGCAGATCAGGCACCTGGGTTTGCCGGACTACTGATCTGTCGGCAGGAGGGGAGCAGTGGTCGCAGCTCAGCTCGCACTCATCAAGTTTCTCCCCCAGGTGAGCGGCCAGCATCTGGTGCCTGCATCTATCGGCGGAGGCATAATCAAGCATCTGGCTGATCTGGCGCTGCTGGGCTATGTCTTGCTGCTGGAGCAGGCTGTTGATTAGGTTAGATAACTCTTTTGGCGCGGGTAGCCGCTCGATCACCGGGTCACGTTTTTCGCTCCTGTAGATAATCCAACCGCGCTGCGCCCAATCGAGGAGGCGTACTTCCATCTCTGTGGGGTCTATACCGAGTTCGCTCGCCAGCGTCGCCATGTTGTGCCTTGCACGCTGGGGCGATATGGCCGCTACCCTTCGCATTGCACCGAACTCAGGATCACCTTCCATAGTGCCTTCGGGTGTGAGGGCGATGCTGACGGTTCGCGGCGCGTCAGGGTGGCGCACCAACAGGCCCACTCGCTCCAGCAGGCTCAACCCCACGCGCACCGGTGTGCTGCCCATCTCTTTACCCAGAGTTGCACGTGCGCCGCGCTCCACCTCTTCCAGATTGACGAATGCTGTTTTGCCCGCGGGTACCTGCCGCGCAACCTCTTTATAGATAGCTCGAAGTTCCTCGACCTTTATCTGCTCCTGGCGCTTCCAACGGCTGATATTGCTCTTGTCGCCTTGCGTAATGAAAAGGACGCAGCGCGCACGGCGACCGTCTCGCCCGGCTCTGCCCGACTCCTGCACATAACCTTCCAGCGAGTCCGGCGGGCTGAAATGCACTATAAAGCGCACATTCCCCTTGTCTATCCCCATACCGAAGGCGATAGTTGCCACAATCACGCGCACGCGGTCGAGCATGAAGTTTTCCTGCGCTCGTGTTCTTTCTTCTGCTTCCATCCCTGCGTGGTAATGACCAGCTTGCACGCCTGAGCGTCGCAGGAGCGCTGCTAGCTGCTCGCACGTTTCACGGCTGCGCGCATAAATTACTCCTGGGCCTTTCTCCGTCTGGCATATCTCAAGGAGCCGCTTCATCTTCTGCTCTTTGTCGGCAAGCTCTTCCACTTCGTAGTAGAGGTTGGGCCTGAAAATGCTCGCGACCACCGGCTTCAGCTTTCTACCAAGTTGGCTGGCAATCTCGGCTCGCATCTGAGGCGTGGCAGTTGCGGTTAGGGCAAGCAGAGTTGGGTGCCCCATTACGGTGAGGCATTTGCCGATGAAAAGATAATCGGGGCGAAAATCATGACCCCAGGTGGAGACACAGTGGGCTTCGTCCACTACGAGCAGCGAGATTCTGGCATAGCGCAGGGCCTGCACAAAAGGCTGCTGGCGCAGACGTTCAGGGGCGGCGTAAACCAGCTTGTACTTGCCCGCTACGATCTCCGACATTCGCTGCGCCAGCTCGCTCGCATCGAGGCTAGAGTTTACGAAGGTGGTGCGCTCGTACACGTCCCCCGGCAGAGAGTCGTACTGGTCCTTCATCAAAGCGATTAGAGGGGATATGACGAGCGTTACGCCTGGAAGGAGCATCGAGGGCAGCTGGTAGCAGAGCGATTTACCCGCGCCAGTGGGCATGACAGCCATCGTGTCAGTCCTTGCTAACACCTGGGATATGACTTCTTCCTGCTTGCCGTTAAATTGTTCGTAGCCGAAGAGCCGGAAAAGCTCGCCTGCTAAATCTATCTCTTGAGTTCGTTCGTGGCTGTCCTGCAAAATAGTTGACATAACATTCCACCCTGCGTCGGTTGATGCCGCTGCAAACACTGCAACTATGGCTAAAGTGTACCACATTTGCGGCAGGCGGCGCTGCAAATGCACGGATGGAGGGAACATCACCAGTAGCCAACAGTACACAAAGATGAGGCTGGCGCCCTCTATGCACAGTCCCCATTACACGCCAGCCTTGACCGACTCTGTGAATATTGTTACAATGTAGCTAAGCCAACTGACCTGTCTTTGCGCCTATGCGAAGTGCGGGTGACGAAACGATGAGTGTTTCTAGCACCAAATCTTTAGAGGATTCACAGCTGAATGGCCCTGTTTTGCTTGCCGCTCGCGGGCAGAGGGTGCCCCCCGTGAACCCCGATGCGTCGTTGAAGGGTGCTGACAAAGCGCGGTATGTTAGCGGCATGTTTGGCCGTATCGCACGTCGTTACGACTTGATGAATGTGCTGATGAGCTTCGGCCAGGACGCTTCATGGCGGCGGTATACAGTGCGTCGAGCAGCGCCCAAGCCTGGGGACCTTGCCCTCGACGTGGCGACGGGTACAGGGCGCATAGCTCAGGGGCTTGCCCAGGCGGGCGCAAGGGCTGTCGGCATAGATTTTTCGTTGCCGATGATGCTGCAAGGGCGGCGCGCAGGTGTAGGTAAAGGCCAGCAGCTATACTTCGCGGGCGCGGATGCGCTGCGTCTTCCCTTCGCGGATGCCACCTTTGACTGTGTAACAACAGGTTTCGCCATGCGTAATGTGGTTGATATAGAAGGCGCTTTCCGCGAAATGGCGCGGGTGGTCAAGCCCGGTGGCCGGGTGGTCTGCCTGGAAGTAGGGAGGCCTGGCCTCCCTATCACGCGCCTCTTGCACCGCATTTACACTCGCAAGGTAGTGCCTCTGATAGGCAGGATTGTGGCAGGAGATGCTGATGCCTACACTTATCTGCCCAGCTCGATGGGTAGATTCCCGCCCCCCGACGAGCTTGCAGCTATAATGAGAGCAGCCGGGTTGCGTAACGTGCGGTATAAGCAATTCACCTTTGGGGCGGCTGCGGTTCACTGTGGCGTCAGATAGTTAGATGCTCATGGCATTGAGAGAATAAAAAATGCAACGACATTCTTCCGGGGCCTTCGCGGAAATGCGCGTAAACGCTGAAGATTCGATTCCCAGCTCCGCTCTTCGCGCTGACGAGGGCGAGATACCTGACATAGTCATACGCAGGCTGCCGATTTACGCACGCAGCCTCAAGTACCTGGCAGAAGAAGGGGTCGAGACGGTCTCCTCAGGCGAGCTTGGCAACCGCCTCGGGGTGAGCGCGGCGCAGATAAGGCGCGATCTTTCCTACTTTGGCGAGTTCGGCAAGCAAGGTAAAGGCTATAATGTAGACTTCCTGCTGTCACAGGTCAACGCTATACTTGGGATTGATAGGGAGTGGCCGGTGGCAATTATCGGCTTCGGCCACCTGGGTCGTGCTTTGCTCCACTATGATGCCCTCAAAGAGCAGGGTTTCCGCATCCAGGCCCTATTTGATCACAATCCTGAGAAGGTGGGCCAGAAGGTAGATAATCTGGTGATCCACTCTATGGATGAGCTACCCGCGCTGCTTCGCGAGCAGAAGATAAAGATGGCTATACTGGCGGTGCCCGCAGGCGGCGCTCAGGAAGCGGCAGACGCATTGATTGACGCCGGAGTGCGCGCCATCCTCAACTATGCGCCGATAATCGTGCAAGTGCCACCTTACGCCCGTATACGCCACATAGACCCACTTGTCGCGCTGCAAAGCATGACCTATTACCTTTATAACGACGAAGAAGGTCCACAGGCAGGGATTGGCCGCAATGGTCGGGAATACCGCGCAAGGTCGGGCAAGCTCGATTAGCCCTCCTCGCTATCGCTTTGAGCGAGTCCATAGTACTCACGCGCTTCAGCTACAGCAAAAAGTGAGCCTGTAACCAGCACTACCGCCCCTTCGCCGTTTTTATCTGCCGCTCGCGGCTCCGCCGCTATCCTCTCGGCTGTTTCTAGTGCAGCCGGAAGCTCGTCTACAACCTCAACGTTCAGCCCTCGCGCGCGGGCTATCTTCGCAAGCTCCTGCGGGTCGGCCGCCCGTGCGTGCTTCGATTTCGTGGTAATCACCTTCTCGATGGGCGGGCCGAAGACGTTGCTCGTGCTTGCCCCTATCTCTGCCACTATGCCTGCGAGGTCCTTATCTCTGGAAGTTGCCAGCACAAGCACTACGCTGCGCCCGTAAAACAGGTCGTGCATAGCTTGCATCAGCTTGGAGATAGAATCGGCGTTATGAGCGCCATCCACCACCACCACCGGATCGCGATTAACTATCTCAAATCTGCCAGGCCAACGTGTATTGGCGAAGCCTTGCTGTATAGCCGTTGGGCTTATCTCCAGCCCCTGGCCACTGAGAGTTCGGAGAGCAGCAAGCGCCACTGCGGCATTTACCTGCTGGTGGCTCCCCAGCAGAGGGAGCCTGACGCGCAGCCGTCCCGCAGGCTCGTTCCCCAGCGCTTCAAACGCGATTGTAAAAGCCTGATAAATAGGTATTGCGTCATCATTGGAGATCACCTCGGCAAGGTGAGCCGTGCTAACGTAAACGTTGTTGCCCACAATAGTCAGGCGGGCATGATTGCCGATTGCTGCTCTCTTGAGCACGGACATGGCTTCTGCGCTTTGTGGCGCGCTGATTACGCGCCCGCCTGGCTTGATTATCCCTGCTTTCTCGGCTGCTATCTCCTCTATGGTATCCCCCAGGACCTGCATGTGGTCCATGCTGATGGCGGTTATGACTGATACCAGGGGCCGGGTGACGTTCACAGCGTCGAGCCTGCCGCCAAGCCCCACTTCGAGCACTGCTATTTGCACCCCCACTTCCTCGAAGTAGAGAAAAGCGAGGGCGGTTATAAGCTCATAAGTGCTTGGCAGCAGGGAAGGCTCTCCGAGGTCTCTGACCTTATCAGCAGCGCCACGCAACTGCTCGGTGATGCGCCCTACGGCTTCAGGAGGGATCATCTGGCCGTTGACCTGTATGCGCTCGCGCAAGGTATGCAGGTGTGGCGAAGTGTAAAGCCCTGTCTTGTAGCCTGCTTCTACCAGCGTCTGAGCCATCATAGCGGCGACAGAACCCTTGCCTTTGGTGCCCGCTATCACAACGCTCTTGAAGCTATCATAGGGCGTGCCGAGCAGCCGCATCAACAATTGCACACGCTCAAGGCCGTCCATGTGGCGGGTGTAATTCACCCCCGGCAATTGCTCGTAGTTGGTGAAGCTGTTGATGTACTTGTACGCTTCCCGGTATTCCATATCGTCTCCCACCGCCTCATCTCTACTCTGGCGGATGAAGGGTATCAGCATATGAAGGCGATGTCAATCCCCCGCGTCCAGGTAACTGTTCAGATTTAGGGTGGAGCAATCTGCAAGGAGTAGCTGTGGAGGCGTACCCTTACGCACCCTCACCCCTGCCCCTCTCCCACGAAGGGAGAGGGGGCTTTACTCATGCTGAGTGCACAAGGGCTTGGCTCCTGTAACCCCATCAAGGGCTTAGCCCTCCACCCCTACTCCTCTAAAAATGAGAAGGATAGTAGTATAGAGGGGTGCTAAATCACTCGTATTTCCATTCGTAATGGTGGCCCGCAGGGTCATGCCTTACTCTGAACACCTACGCGTCCAGGAGTAAATGTCCAGGGTTAGAGCAGAACCAACTTCAAGAGGTAACTGTGCGCCCTCACCCCCAAAGCCCCTTCTCCCTTCATGGGAGAGGGGAAGAGCCATGGGACACACCTGCACCTCTATTCTTCTGAAAATAGGCTGCTGAGAGCCTACTTTCATTGCCGGTTGGTGGCCCATAGGGTCATGGGATATTCTGAATGCTTATGCGACCGAGCGGATCATGTTAATAGGGGCGCACTGCTCTAGCGTTAGAGGGTGTCCTACTGCTTAGAAGAGCTTGGATTGCTCGGCCTCCAGCGCCTCCATTGCTATAGGGTATGGGATACCCATGTGCGTGTAGGCGCGGCGAGTGGCTATGCGCCCTCTTGGTGTGCGTGCCAGGAAGCCCAGCTGCAATAGGTATGGCTCATAGACGTCCATGATCGCGTCCGATTCCTCGCTGGTAGCGGCGGCTATGGTGTCAAGGCCGACCGGGCCGCCCTCGAACTTGTCTATGATGGTGTGGAGGATGCGGCGGTCGGTGTCGTCCAGCCCTAGCTCATCTATCTCCAGCCGCTTGAGGGCATCACGCGCTACGGGAGCGGTAGCAACGCCCTCGGCGCGCACCTGTGCGTAGTCGCGCACTCTGCGCAGCAATCGGTTGGCGACGCGGGGCGTGCCTCTGCTACGCAAGGCGATCTCCACCGCTCCATCTTCCTCAATGGCGATGCCCAGTATGCGCGCCGACCGTCGGATAATCTGCTCCATTGCTTCCTGGCTGTAGTAGTCGAGGCGGAATGTATCTCCAAAGCGGTCACGCAGAGGTGAGGAAAGCATTGCCAGACGGGTAGTAGCCCCGATGATGGTGAAAGGGGGCAGTGATAGCCTGAGCGAGCGTGCGCTTGGACCTTTGCCGATCATTACATCGAGCGCGTAATCCTCCATCGCGGGATAAAGCACCTCCTCAACCGCGCGGTTGAGGCGGTGAATCTCGTCTATGAAAAGGATCTCGTGCGCCTTCAGATTCGTCAGCACCGATGCAAGGTCGCCTGGACGCTCGATAGCAGGACCTGACGTGGTCCTGATCTGCACGCCCATCTCATTCGCCATTACCTGGCTGATAGTGGTCTTGCCAAGACCCGGAGGGCCATAGAAGAGGAGGTGGTCGAGGACATCGCCGCGCTTCTTGGCGGCATCGAGCATGATCTGCACTCGGTCCTTTAGCTTCTCCTGTCCTATGTACTCCGATAAACGTTGCGGGCGCAACGTCTTTTCTACTTCTTCCTCGTTCTCTCTTGTGCGAGCAGAAATCAGGCGCTCAACCATTTTGTCCCTCCCATAATATAGAACAACCTTTCTATATTATAACACATTATCGGCAAAATTGCTGCACCTGCCAGGGAAGTTTGTAGCCGGATCAGCCGCCTCAAGCCTACTTGCGGCCAGGCAGGGGTATTATGCCGAGGAGCCTTTTTTTCTTCGTGGGGCGGCCATAAGCTCCATATACGTTGGCGGCCATCTGCTTCGTCTCTGCATGCTCGATCTCGTCCCAGCGTGCTTCTTTTAGAGCGCGCTCTTTCTCCCAGGTGAGAAGGGCAACTACCAGCATCACGGGCGCAGCCACGCTTTGCCATCGCCCCAATCGCCACCACTCATACTGTGCCCAGCGGAAAGCCTTCAGCGGATTAGCCGATGGGTAAGGCGGCAAGGGATAGCGCAGCTTTTTGGAAGCCTTCTTTGCCTCTGACATCGCTTTACGCGGCGAAGTGGGCAATATTCCAGTTGGCCTCACCCCTTCCATCGCGGCGAAGCGCGACTTCTCCCTGAGCTGTTCCTTCTTATCTCTCTTAGCCATACTGCGACCTTCCTTTCTCACAACGTGGCGCGGCGTCACCTTTCATGCTCACTTGTTTACTGGCTCTCGAACTGCACATCCTTGTAGCCGAGGCCTGTCAATAATGTACGTAGAACCTGCCTGGCATTCTCGTCGGCTTTACTCAAGATGCCGTCTTCGGTGGCGGCCTGCACTATCTGCTGCTCGGCGGCTGTCCTGATGCTCGACTCCAGATTCGGATCGGGCTTGTTGAAGAGGCCGGTCTGCCTGTCGTAGACGTAGGTTTTCTCGTTGTCGAGCTTGCTGTAGAGTATTTGCGATTTGGGCAGGCGTATAGTCACGCCCGTGCCGTTAGTTATTACGTCTTGCGGCTGTATGTTGCTCAGGTCTATCCCTGCGACTACTTCGCCATGCGCTACGAGCAGTATTTTGTCGCTGGTAAGAAAATCAGGGAGAGGGCCGCTGCTCTTACCGCTCACCACCTTCTCGAGCTCGTAATTTACAGTCTCCAGTTTGCTCAGGGAGCGAATCTGGTCAACAACGGCGGGACGGCTCATGTCGAGGGTGACCGTTGGCGTTGTCACGATGCCGAAATTGAATGAAGGGATAACCCCTGTCAGTTTACCAAGCCCACTCAACCCACCTTGCAAGGTGGCAAACGCAAGCAACGCGCATGCCACAGCGAGAAGCGAGAATGTGCCTGCCAGGATTACACAGGCGGATGGCCCCTTCCTGACCACACCTGGCGTAGAACTGCTTGTTTGTTGCGCGCCGGATTCACGCCGCGTTCCCTTTCGTTGTTGCGGCGTGCTGCGGGGAGGTGTGCGGCGCTGGACTACAGGCTCGTACGGCGCAACGTCTCGGCCTGTGTAAGCAGCCTCAGTTGGAGTGTAAAGGGTGCCCCGCCTGAGCGCGGGTGTGTCGCTGAGTTCGCCATCTTCGCCGGCGCCGCCATGCTCAGGGAGGATACGAACAGTCTCCGGCTCCTCGGCTCTTTCAGCCCCGTCGAAATGTCTGCGTTCCCGGCTGTTAAGATCATCCTGCATTGAAGCAACTCCATTCATATGCCCCTGCCCAGGGGCCGATCCCTTACATGCCCATTATACCAGCGCCCGGCCTTGAGCGCACCGTTGTCCATATCTGTAAATGTTCAGAGGAGTTGGGGTGCGCGCCGCCCTCACAGCTACCCGAAGAAGATTGCTACACCCCAACTCCTCTGAACATTTACTGCTGTGCAAATTCTTGTGAGCCTTCCACCGGCTATGTTACAATGCAATTGCGCGTATGATCCGCATGCAGCGTTTCGTTAGTTTTTAGGTCAGGTTTTCTATTGACGAGTAACGGTAACAGGAGCGCCAGGGCGCAGGCGTTAGAGCCGCTACTCCCTCCAATCAGGGTTACGCCACAGCAGCGCAATCGTCTGATCCTGGTGGGTTTGGCTGCTATCGTTCTGCTGTGGCTTCTAAACCAGTCTTTTGCTGCCCTCGGCCCTTTTATATTCGCCCTGGTCCTCGCCTATCTGATGCTGCCTCTGGTAGATCTCCTCGACAGGCTGCTGCCCCGCATCGCCGCTATTCTCGCGGTTTACGTAGCATTTATAGGCGCTGTATGGGCGCTCTTTGCCTGGCTAGCGCCTCTTGTGGCGGGCCAAGCGGACCAGCTCTCCGAGCAGCTCCCTTCATACTCCAAACAGTTGCAAGAGGCTACCGCCAACATCACCGGCTGGTATAATTCTCTGCCTATATCTGCTGATGTGCGGCAATCTATCGAGAATAGCGCCCGCAGCTCACTCTCTGCCGTAGGCTCGGCTATCCAGGCGAGCATTGTTGGCATTCTCAGCGTTATCGCCCGCGCGATGGGCTTTGTGGTGGGGCTGCTTATAATCCCCTTCTGGCTCTTCTATGTGCTCAAAGATAAAGACAGGGGCATAAACGCCTTCAACAAGATGCTTCCTATGGCGTGGCGCACCGATATCTGGCGCATGTTGCGAATCATAAATGGCGTACTGAGCAGTTATATTCGCGGGCAGATTATCCTCGCCCTGGCGGTAGGCACTGCCTCCACCATAGGCATGGTAGTTGTTGGTGCGCCGTATCCCCTGCTTCTGGGGATCATTTCGGGCCTCACAGAGGTTGTACCTGTGGTCGGGCCGATCCTGGGCGCGGTGCCGGGTCTTGCGGTGGCATCCTTCAGCCAGGAGGGGTGGGTACTGGTCCTGAAGGTGCTTCTTGTATATATTGTTGTGCAGCAACTCGAGAACAACTTGCTCGTTCCAAAGATACAGGGTGACAGCGTAAACCTGCACCCGGCGATAATCATGGTAGCCCTCGTCGTGGGCAGCCAGGTTGCTGGCATAGTGGGCCTCATAGCAGCTGTGCCCGTGGCTGCGATCCTGCGAGATGTCTATCTCTACCTGTACCGCCGCTTCACAGAAGGCGACAGCCCGCACGAAGCCGAAGCGAGCCTTGCGTCGCGACATGACGACGAAAGCGCCAAAGGCCGGAAGAAAGAGGCGGCGAAGTTGGCTGTTGAGCGGCAGCAGCCTGGTATAAACAGCGAAGATGAAATTATAGCTGATCTTGACAGATCAGCGAGAAGCGACGTAGCTGCCGCAGAGAAGTAAACTTATGAACTATCGCGCTTGCCCTTGCGCTAAATCCCCCAGGGAGGGACCACAAGCTCTTGAACCAACCGAATAACCGCCGCGCTCAGCCACCTGCGAGCGGGGGCACTACTCGCCCCAATACCAGGCCCAACCCGGCGCTTCAACCTCACAAACCTATCAACACATACCGGGCCAGGTCTACATCCGGAGTGCATGTCGTGCATAGCTCCGGTGATATCATGGCGCAGCGGGCTACTGCTCGCGTTCGTACTGATCGCAGCAGGCGTAGGCGGCGCATACTCTTCTTCTTCCTGGCTTTGCTTCTGATAGTGGCGGGCACCGGTGTGTGGGTGTTAGCTTCAATAGGTACTACCGTCATCCCCGCAATCAGCAAGGTATTCAGGACGCCCATTAGTGTCCGCCCTGCCCCTGATGGTGTAACAAACGCCACTGCTGTGCCGGTGACTTTCCCCGACTGGGGAAAGAAGGACCCCATTAACATACTGCTTATCGGCCTTGATTACAGGCCGGAGGAAAAAGACTCCAGGGCGGATACGCAGATTGTGGTGCATATTGATCCGGCGGCCAAGACTGCTACGCTCCTTTCGATCCCGCGCGATCTGTGGCTCAAAATACCAGGCTACGGTGAGGACCGCGTCAACGCGGCCTTCCAGAAAGGTGAAGACGACCAGGCCAAAGTGCCGGGCGGCGGGCCTGGGCTTGCTATGGCCACTATCGAGCAGAACTTCGGCATACACATCGACTACTATGCCCAGGTTGATTTTAATGGCTTTGAGCAGATCATAGATACGATAGGCGGCATTTTAATAGATGTGCCTAAACCGCTGGCCGATAACGAATATCCATTCAATGATTACGGTTACACACGCATTTACGTGCAAGCAGGCTTGCAGCGCATGGATGGCCGCACCGCGCTGGAGTATGCGCGCTCGCGCCACGCCGACAGTGATATTGGGCGCAACTCACGCCAGCAACAGGTGCTGCTCGCGGTGCGCCAGCAAGGGCTAAACCTCAACCTCATTACCAAGATGAACCAGCTTTCGAGCCAGTTGTCGGATGCTGTCCAAACGGACCTCTCGCCTTTGCAGGTAGCTCAATTGGCGCAGCTATCGAAGAGCATTGATGCTGGCTCTATACAAAATGTGGTGATTGATAGCAACGTGGTGACAGAGACAATACTGCCCAATGGAGCTGATGTGCTGATACCTAACTGGGACCTGATACGCCCCAAGGTAGCTCAGGCATTCGCTGACCCCAAGCTTTCTAAAGAAGCGGCGCGGATCTCGGTGCAGAATGGCACGACCACGAGCGGTGTTGGACGCAAAGTATATGATATACTTGTGCCCAAAGGCTTCTTCATACCTGATCTGTCGTCAGCGCCCAACCAGGGCACATACCCCCTCACAACTATCGTTGACTATACAGGGGGCAAGAAGCCACTTACTATACAAGCTCTTACCAAAGATTTGGGCCTGAGCTTTTCGCAAGTAAAAAGCGGCAACCCACAAGACGCCCCCCTGGCGGCAAATGATAACAAGCCTGTGGATATTGTGGTGATCGCAGGTGATGACCGCATCAAGTAGAGTAGCTTGGGAGCTTAGTTTTTCCACTGCGTGGGCTTGTGGCAATAGGCATCGCGCAAAGGCAAGACCCCTCGTAAGCATTCAGAATATCCCATGACCCTACGGGCCACCAACCGGCAATGAAAATAGGCTGCTGAGCGCCTACTTTCAGAAGAATAGGGGTGCAGGGGTGTACCCACCCTCACCCCTCAACTCCTCCTCCCTTCATGGGAGAGGGGCATGGGGTGAGGGCGGCGGTACGCCCGCATAGTTACCTCTTGAACTTTGTTCTACTCTAAATCTGAACAGTTACGACCCCTTTCCCAAAAAGGGAGGGGCTTTTCTTGTATAATGGTGTGGGCAATTTGCGCAGGGCGTAGCAACCCACTTCGTTAACTATGACTGATATATTAAGCCAACAGACCGTAGAGACGACAGCCTCTGGGCTGCCTGTGGCCGAGTGGCGCATCTTTAACGACCGTAACTTGCCAGGTGCCGTCAATATGGCCGTTGATGAGGCGCTGCTGGAGTCTGTAATTGGCGGCGGGCAGCCTGTGGTACGCTTTTATAGCTGGCAGCCTGCCGCTCTCTCGCTTGGCGTCAACCAATCTGTGGGAGAGATAGACCGCGAGGAATGCGCTAATCGGGGTTTCAGCGTCGTGCGCCGGATAACTGGAGGCCGGGCAGTGCTGCACCGGCACGAGCTTACCTATTCAGTGATCGCGTCGGAGTCGGACCCACGCGTCTCGGGCGGTGTAATCGAGTCATATCGCAAAATCAGCGCGGCCCTGGTTGAGGGCCTGCAATTTCTGGGCGCGCATGTGACACTGGCCCAACCGAACCGTGCGCTCTTCAGAGGCATCTCTGCACCGCGGCGCTCCTCTGGCTCTGACCTTGATGAGATGGCAGAGAGCAGTCATGGAGCCATCTGCTTCGACTCCACCTCGGCATACGAGTTGACGGCGCACGGCAAAAAGCTGGTGGGCAGCGCGCAAGCTCGGCGCGGCGGCGCTCTATTGCAGCATGGCTCTATCCTTTTAGATATAGATTGGGACGGCTGGGTATCAGTATTCGCGTATGCGTCCGACGCAGGCAGGCAACGTGCTCGCCAGCAGCTGCCGATGCGCATGACATCTTTGCGAGATGAGCTTGGCAGGGATGTTACTGCTGAGGAAGTGCAGAGCGCCCTCAAGCGCAGCTTTGAGAGCACGCTGGCGATTAGCCTTGAAGCTGCCGCCCTCAGCGATGTAGAAGCGGCGGCAGCGCATCGTTTGGAGCAAGAGAAGTTTGGCTCGGAGGCGTGGACAGCGCGAAAGTAACAGAGCTATTGCTCGCCGTTCACTGCATGTGATAGTAAATAGCGCGAAGAGAGAGGTGTGTAACAAATGGCAGATGTGCAGAATAACACAGAGTATGACATAGCAATAATAGGCGCGGGGCCGGGGGGCTACGTTTCAGCCTTGTATGGCGCCCTCAAAGGCGCTCGAATCGCCATTATTGAGAAAGACAAGCGACTTGGGGGCACCTGTTTGCTGCGCGGCTGTATACCGTCCAAGGCGATGGTGAAGACCGCCGAGCTGATGCTTGAGATGCGCCACCCCGACAAATACGGCCTTGCCATTGAGGGGAGCGTAAAGATCAACTGGGACGGCACTGTGCAGCGCAAAGATAAGGTGGTAGAAGGTCTTGTCAATGGCCTCACTGGGCTAATGAAGTCGCGCAAAGTGGAGGTAGTCAAGGGGCATGGCACTCTGGCTTCGCCTAATGTGGTGAATGTCGATGGCCGTGAAGTGCGCGCTAAAAAGATAATAATCGCCACTGGCTCCGGTACGATGCTGCCCACTGATGTGCCGGGGGGCGACTTGCCGGGCGTGATAACCTCCGATGATATATTAGACGCCGAGCTTACTGCCAGGGCGCTTCCCAGGATGCCTGAGAGCATCATCATCGTGGGCGGCGGCATAGTGGGGATGGAGTTTGCCTCGATCTTCAACGCGTATGGGGCCAAAGTGACGGTAGTGGTTTCTTCGCCCAGGGTCTTGCGTTTAGTCGATGAGGAGATTGCCCGCCGCTTTACACAGGTGGCAAAGGGGCATGGCATCGAGATCGTGACCCGCTCTGACGTGACAAAAATGGCCGAGGCGGGCAAGCAGGGTGGCCTCAAGGTTACGATAAAGAACGCCGACTCGGGGGCTGAAGAAGAAAGAGAGGTGAGCAACGTTCTCTGGGCGAAGGGGCGTTACCCGTACACCGACAATCTTGGCCTTGCCGAAGTTGGTATAGAGACCCGGCGCGGCTATATCCCGGTTGACGAGCGGATGATGACCACTGTGGACGGTCTATACGCCATAGGTGATGTGGTGCCCGGCCCGATGTTGGCCCACGTCGGCATGTACGAGGGCGAAGTTGCTGTAGACAATATACTGGGGCATTACAGGGCAGCCGACTATGGCGCTGTGCCCGACGTCATCTTCACCATCCCTGAGATAGCGTCTGTGGGCATGGTAGAGGCGCAAGCCAAAGAGCGTGGCATACCTGTGAAAGTCACCAAGTTTCCCTTCGCCGCTCTGGGCCGCGCCCAGGCAATAGGTGAGCCGGACGGCCTTGTCAAGATGGTTTGTGACCCCGGCTCAGGGGTAATCCTCGGCATGCAGGTGATGGGAGCGCATGCCTCAGATGTGATCGCGGAGTGTACGCTGGCGGTGCAACAAGGCATCACAGCCGAAGAGCTTGCCCACACTATTCACGCTCACCCGACAATGCCCGAAGCTGTCCAGGAAACAGCCTTTGCCCAAATCCTGGGCACACCACTTCACGCGAATAGATAGGGTAGGAGGGAGCAGGGATCAGCCTCCAACTCTAGACCCTTGATCTCTCACCCAGAGGCGCTAACTATGAGCAAAGCCGAAGAATATGATGCGATTGTTATCGGCGCGGGGCAGGCGGGTGGGCCGCTCTCTACCGCTTTAGCTGCGGCTGGGTGGAAAACAGCCCTGATAGAGCGCGAGCATGTTGGTGGGACCTGCGTCAATGAAGGCTGCACACCTACCAAGACGATGGTCGCCAGCGCGCGGGTCGCCTATCTCGCCAGACGAGCGGCTGACTATGGCGTGCGTACAGGCGATATAACCGTCGATATGGTAAAGGTTCGACAGCGCAAGCGCGACATAGTCAACAGCTTCCGCGACGGCAGCGAGAGCCGTATTGTAAAGCAAGGCGGCCTCGATCTGCTTATGGGAGAGGCAGCATTTGTCGGCCCAAAGACAGTGGAAGTGCGGCTAAATAGCGGGGGGCAGCGCACCCTTACCGCCCCTGAGATATTCATCAACACCGGTGACCGCCCTTCAATGCCGCCCATTGATGGCATAGACAGCACGCCTGTGCTCGACTCCACCTCCATAATGGAGCTTGACGTAGTGCCTGAGCATCTTATTGTGCTTGGCGGCGGCTACGTTGGGCTGGAGTTCGGCCAGATGTTCCGGCGCTTTGGCAGCAAAGTAACTATAGTGCAGCGCGGCAAACAACTTCTCGGTCGTGAAGACGCGGATGTGGCTGGCGAAGTGGCTAAAATCCTGCGAGAAGATGGTATAGAAGTGCTGCTTGCCGCCGAAGCCAAAGGGGTCGGGCCGGGTAAGAATGGCAGTATAGAGGTAGTGGTGAGCGCTGCTGGTGGAGAGCGTACCCTGGCCGGTTCTCATTTGCTGGCCGCAGCAGGGCGTGTCCCTAACACAGATAAGCTCAATTTGGCTGCGGCTGGCGTGCAGATGGACAAGCAGGGTTATATTCAGGTGAACGAGCGTTTGGAGACAA
>JADMIH010000048.1 GCA_015478675.1 Chloroflexota bacterium
GCGAAGGTGGCATTCAGGCCCGAGGGTGGGCGCATAACGCCCAGGCAGTTCGGTCCTACCAGCCTGATGTTGCCCCGTCGCGCCTGCTCCAGCACCTGCCGCTCCAGCTCCACACCCGCAGGCCCTGTCTCCTTGAAACCTGCTGAGATAATGATAGCCCCTCTTACACCTTTCTCGACGCACTCTGCCATTATGGCTGGTACGGTGGAAGCGGGAGTGACAATCACTGCCAGGTCTACCGGGTCGGCAATGGCTGCGAGGCTGGCATATGCCTTCACGCCCAGGATGCTGGCACGCTTGGGGTTGACCGGGTAGACTGTGCCTCCGAAGGGACTGCTGATCAGGTTCCATAGGATCGTGCGCCCGACGGAGTCCGCCTTTTCGCTCGCGCCGATCACGGCTACCGAGCGTGGCTCAAGGATAGCGTTCAGCGGGTGACGCTCGTACTTGAGGACATCGTGGGCTGGGGCCACCGGACTTTCGACCGGCGGGTGTGTGCTTGTCATCATGGTATCGTTATTCGGCCCTCTGACTTAGTGCCCGTTAGCTGGTAGGGGCCATCTCCTCCTTATCCATAATATAGAGTACATTCTACTTCCGTACGGTGTTTGTCCGATGTGCCCTATTCAGCAAGCGCAACAGCCCGAAGGACTACGCTGTCAAGACTGGTGTCGTCCTTCGGGCTGTTTGGCCACGATGAGCTTCCAGGAGCGAATATGGTGCCTGGCCGCCGACCTGCCGGTGGATTGGCGCAGTTAAGTTCTTTGCCTTAAGCCCACAGGGTCGTGTCGGCATGATATCCTGCCGCGTCCTAGAGTGACGATCTGACGCGACATTCCATCAGTCGCGAGTTGCCGATGCCGTGCCGACTGTCGACTCCGTAGCGCAACGCCAGTATATCCAGCGCGATAAGCGCTATGATGAATACCAGGAATTCCATCTCTTACCTCCCTTTCTCTAAACGTGACTTTCGATGCATACTCGGCAGCTACGGCACCACGTGCGCCGAGCGGCAGGCAAGCCTTCCCTACTCGGAACCAGAAACCTTCAGTGACATACCACTTAAGCTAGAGCTCGTTTTCGGAACAGGGTGGCGGCCAGCTTCGCTCTTTCCTTCCAATTGCGTATTGCCCGACGGCGCGTTTTCGCCTGGGCAGGACTTGCCCCTTCAGTTGGATACGCCCTGTGCTCTCTTTGCTCGTCCGGGGTGTTCGACCACCCTACATCGTGCAGCCAGGCCTGGATCTCTGCTTCGCTCAGTTGCCAGCACTCGCCCTCACATATAGGCACCGGCAACTGAGCGACAATATCGGTGGTGAAGCCTCTGTAGAGCGCCCATGGAGGCTCTCCCCCGCTGACCAGCCAGAGCATGGCGCGGGCAAGTTCCGTGGAGTGCGGCCCCGCCTGGTCCCAACTATACCCTTCGTGCCAACGCCTCACACTGCGCGTGAGGCGTTGCCGCTCGCCGTTTTGCTCCACGTACACATCGCTCCCACCCGCGGGACCGCGCCCGACGCCTACGAATATTCTGCTCATGAGATCCTCCTTTGAATTAAACTTCCCCCGGCAATTCACAGCTGTGTAGTGGGCTGACGTGCCACATTGGAGTTGAGGACCGGGGGGGCAGCGAATCTCGCGCCTTCGTCTATTGCCGGGAACTTTGCTTTCTTTCAATACTTCTCTTACTGTCCTTCACTACTAATTATAAGGGAGGAGTCTTAAGATACCGCTAAGAAGATACTAAGATTGGAGCAGAAATGTGATGAGCTTGCGTTAAGATAGGGGGCACGGGTCCGGGCAGGCGTCGAAGCTGTCAAGAGAGTAACATGAAGAGAGTAAGCGACAGCCGGTGGTCGTGAGCAAGAGATGGCATGACCGAGGGGGTTACTGCCAGTTACTACCACCTGCGGAAAAGGTGTATGCTGGTAGTGGTCAGCCTCATGCGGAGTGCGCTCGATATGCCGCGGGTCGCTGTTACCACCTGAGTTGAGCCAGATCGGCAGCAGAGCAGTAGCGGCATTACATGGATCCCAAATCCACCTAGAGGTTATCCATGAATCCTATGCACCCCGTGCACCCCGTGCGTCCCAGGCAGCCACGAACAAAAATAGTTGCCACCATAGGCCCCGCCTGCTGGGACGAGCCGGTATTGCGGGCCCTGTTGACCGCTGGCGTAAGCGTGGCCCGGTTCAACTTCTCGCACGCAGAGCATAAGCAGACCGCTCGCACGATCGCACTGGTCCGCCGCATCGCGAATGAAGCTGACCTCAACGTTGCAATCCTCGCCGACCTGCAGGGCCCGCGCGTGCGAGTAGGCGTGCTGCCACAGGGGGTGGCGCTCACGCCCGGCAGCGTAGTCACGCTCGACAGCCGTGCCACCGCCTTTAGTCCGGGTATTATACCGGTAGACTACGCGGGGCTCGCTGCCGACGTGCAGCCAGGTGATGTCATCCTTCTGGACGAGGGGCTCATGTCCCTCAAGGTAGAGGGTACGGAGCCTGAGGCAGGGCGGATCGTCTGCAGCGTGGTAGTTGGAGGCTTGCTTACCTCTAACAAGGGCATCAACGTGCCCAACAGGTCCCTGGGCGTGCCCACGATAACCGAGAAGGATCGCCACGACCTCTCGTTCGCAATAGAGCACGGGGCGGATATGGTTGCTCTATCGTTCGTGCGCAGCGGTGCCGACATCGAGGAGGGGCTAAGGCTGGTGGCTGCCCTGACCGACCGCTACATCCCGATCATCGCCAAGATCGAAAGCGCAACAGCGGTTGACAACTTCGCGGAGATACTCGCCGCGGCTGACGGGGTGATGGTTGCGCGGGGAGATATGGGGGTTGAGATGCCCCCCGAGGTGCTGCCCGCGATACAAAAGCGCATCATCGCAGCCTGTAACCTGGCCGCAAAGCCCGTAATCACGGCTACCCAGATGCTCGACTCGATGATCCGCAACCCGCGCCCAACCCGCGCAGAGGCTACCGACGTGGCTAATGCTGTGCTTGACGGCACCGACGGTATAATGCTTTCCGGCGAGACCGCCAACGGCAAATACCCCATCGAGGCTGCACAGACGATGGCCCGCATCGCTCTGGAAGCTGAGAAGCTGTTCGACTACGAAGGCTGGGCCGACAAAATCTCAAGTGAGAAAGAGAGCACCGGGGGTAGCGCATCAGGCCAATCGGGCATTTCGGTAGTGAGGAGTGAGGGTCATTCCAATCTCACACCCACCAGCAACCAGGAGATCGCTGAAATACTATGCCAGGCCGCCGACCGCATCAGCGACAGGCTCCAGGCCAGGGCCATCATAGCTCTCACCCGCACAGGTACGAGCGCCCGCCTCATCTCGAAGTATCGCCCACGCAGCAACCTCATCGCCGTCACCGACAACCCCGATACGTGCAAGACCCTGGCGGTCTGCTGGGGCGTGAGCGTGCTAAAGCTGGACCGCTACAGTGGTACCCTCTCCGCTATGTCCGCCGCCGAGCACACTGCCATCGAGCAAGGTATGATCGCCGAAGGCGACCTGCTGGTCTTCATCGGCGGCCTGGGCCTGCCTTTTGCGGGCCAGACCAACCTGCTCAAGGTGCAAATTGCCGGCGCTCCTTATGAAACGCCCGCATGATTGACGCTGAGGAACCCCATTTCTAATCTACGCTCTACTCCATAGGGTGTTCGCTACAATTATCCCTGGGTATAATGAAAAGTCACTAACTCCGCCGGGCAGAGATATCCGTCCGGCGGAGTTAGTCTGTGTCATAGGCGCCGACCACATCCAGCACCATAGTATCTTTGTCTGCCTTATTGGGCTTCGCACAGAGCGCTAAGACCTTGCTCCCGCCGCCTAGACTTTCTCGAACCGCGGCAAGGAGAGCATCAATATCGAAGGGTTTCTCAATTACAAGGCAGCCCATAGCGCTGAGGCTTTCTTGCCTTGCGCGGAGTCCTCGCATATCGGCCGAGCAGATTATGGCTGGCATGCAGGCTGTTTTGGGGTTGTGTCTCAGCTTGTCGAGTGCCAGCCAGCCGTCCCCCTGGCGCTCGAGCGTGATATCCAGAATCGCGAGGTCGGGAAGAGTCTGGACTATCTCCTCGTAGACATTCTTTGCATGCTGCAATAGAGTGACTGAGTAGGCTTCGCCCTGCAACAAATCTTGCATCAGCGCAGCGATGCTGCTGTCGTCGTCAGCAACAAAAATGCGAGCCCGTTCCAGGTTGATCGGCACTGGCAATGTCATTTGGCCGGTCATGGGTAGCGCCCTCCCGAAAAGATTGATATGTAAGGTGAATATGGTGTATACCACGCAGTCGCAGAGCCAGCGACTATGTCTGGCCCTGCTTCTACAGTGACGCCGTACCAGGTGTCTGCCATCAAGGAGTGGCCGACAGGGAGCTTTCGGTCAGGCGGCCCGCGAGCGTAGCCGCAACTTCCGCGAGCCTGGTGGCGTAACCCATTTCGTTGTCGTACCAGGTGGCCATCGAAATGAGTGAGTCGCCCAAAACCTGTGTCAGCGGCAGATCTACAAGCGAGGAAAGTGAGTCGCCAACTACGCGGCTTGAAGCGTATTCTTTCTCCAGGACACCCATGATGCCCTTGAGTTGGGGGGAAGATGCCGCCGCTCGGAAAGCGTCCTTTACTTTATCGGTGGAGACCGCTTGCTCTGCCAGCACAGTAACCTCAACTATGCTTCCGGTCCGCACAGGTACTCTGTAGGCCTTGCCGGTGACATTCAAGTCCGGCCAAATGAACTTCAGACCCTGAGCAGCGCCTGACGAAGAGGGGATGATATTCTCCGCAGCTGCCCACGAGTCCCTTCTGTGACGCATCGGCTGGTCAGTCAGCGCTTGTGAGGCGGTATATGCGTGCACCGTTGAGAAAAAGCCCATCCGTATCCCGAAGTTTTCGCGGATCACTTTGATTACGGGGGCCAGGGCGTTAGTAGTGCAGCTCGCCATGCTGACGATCCTATGTTCCCTCGGATCATACGAGTCGAGATTGATGCCGGCAAGCAAAAGCGCGTCGCAGTCTTGCAGACTCTTACTGTTAGCGCTCACCAGTACCATCCTGGCTCCGCGGTCGAGGTGTGCCTGAGCGCCTGCCCTGGTGGTGGCCCTGCCCGTACAATCTATCACAACGTCTACCCCTAGACTGCCCCAATCGGGAATAGACTCCGCCGAGTTGAAGTACGGGATCTTCTTATCGCCTATCAGGAACTTGCCGTCTTCGAATGCAACCGGCTCAGGCCAGATGCCGTAGTTACTGTCTACGGCGAAGAGCTCGGCCAGGGTAGCGGGATCCTGGATATCCGAGATCGCGGCGGGTACGAACAAACCCCTGGACAAAGCCACTCTGACTGTGGAGCGACCGATCCTGCCAAATCCGTGAATTGCTATCTTAGTCATTATTTTCTAATTGCCTCCTATATTCATTACCTTATTGCCAGAGGGTTCTCCCCAGGAGTCGATGCTATCCCTATGCCAAGTACGCAGACCTTGCACCAGTCTGTGGTCGGCAGTGCTGAGAATGCAATCACGATCAGTACGCCCATTGCCCCAGAGGATAGTCCGAGGGCGTCTCGTAGCCCCTGTAGCCGTCGCGCCTCCAGACGCGTGCCAGATCATCGCCATCGGTGTCCGCATAGGTGAGCCACAGGATAGTCTCAGCCTTTTCGGGGGCTACAAGTTTCATCCCGTCCAGCTCTCCGTAGTAGGGAGTGCGCCTGAGCCACCCTCCCAGCTCAGAGCGTACCCTATATAGCTCGCCGTCTCTGCCTTCGATCACCCATTCGAGGTGCAAAGGCGTACCGTCCCCCAGCCTGAGTGGCGAATCCTCGGCGCAGTACACCCTTTGCGCTACCTTTGGTGTGATGTCCGTTTCAGATATCAGTGGTGGTTGGTCCACCATATCGCTTACCATTTCGCGTATCATTTATCTTGCCTTATCCTTTCTCTTCATGACGCAATCCGTCACGTAACTCTTCGCCTGCCATGCCGGTAAGTCTAGCGCCGGCTCGAAATTACCGTGCACATTCCCCATATGGCGCCGCCTGTGCTTCGCTGGCAGTTCGGAGCTAGCGGACTATACCCCGTGGGTCGAGTGCGTCAGCGACGCGCTGGATACCGAGCATAAAGGCCCCCGTACGGAGGTCGACGTGGTGAAGGCTGCTGAAGTTCCATACATCGTCGAAACTGCGCGCCATTACTTCCTCCAGGCGCTCGCGCACAGTGTCGAGGTCCCAGTAGTAATTGTGCTCATTCTGCACCCACTCAAAGTAGGAGACCACCACCCCGCCGGCGTTCGCCAGGATGTCAGGCACCACGAGCACACCTCTGTCCGTGAGTGCGCGGTCAGCCTCCGGAGTGGTCGGGCCGTTTGCCCCCTCAACGATGGCTTTGGCCCTGATTCGGTCAACGTTGGCACCCGTTATCTGGTCCTCCATTGCGGCGGGGATAAGCACATCCACTTCCAGGTAGAGCAGCTCCTCGTTGGTGATAGGCTCGGCGTCGCCCCTGAATCCTTCGAGCAGGTGATTCGGCGAGTTGGTGACATGCTTGAGTAGACCGGCCACGTCAAGGCCGCCCGGATTGTAGAGGCCCCCTGAGATGTCGCTCACCGCCACTACTTTGCAGCCCATTTCGGCGAGTATTTGGGCTGTGTACGAACCCACCTTGCCGAAGCCCTGGATAGCCACCGTGGTGTTTTCGAGCTGCATAAAGGCTTTCTTCAGCATGCTGGCAGTGACCAGGGCCACGCCGCGCCCGGTAGCCTCCGAACGGCCATGCGACCCACCAAGCACCACAGGCTTCCCTGTGACTATGCCGAAGACGTTGTGGCCCGCGAGCGCGCTTGCGGCCTCCATCATCCAGGCCATAGTCTGCTCGTTGGTATTGACGTCGGGGGCGGGTATGTCCTTGTGGGGGCCAATGATCGGCATTATGGCCTGGGTGTAACCTACTGTGAGCTGCCGCAGTTCGTCCTTGGACATGGTTGAGGGGTCGCAAATTATGCCCCCCTTAGCGCCGCCGAAGGGAATGTTCACAACGGCGCACTTCCAGGTCATCAAGGAGGCAAGGCCCGCCACCTCTTCCAGGCTAACGTTCGGGTGATAGCGTACACCCCCTTTACCGGGGCCGCGTACAGTGGAATGTTGCACGCGGCACCCCGCGAATACTTCTAGGCGACCGTCGTCCCGCACCACCGGCACGGACACCAGCATCTCGCGCTCGGGTCTCTCAAGCACGGCGCGTAGCCCGGGGTTGAGATTCAAGTGCTCAGCGGCCCTGTTGAAGTATTCGGTGGCGCTGTTGAGCAGCCCCTGCTCGTCGTCCATCACACGCAGCATAGCTTGCCGTGCATCGGAGATGGCTGCGCCCCGTCCCAGCCCCAGCCCCTGTCCATATCCGTTTTTGTGTCCGTTCCGGTTTGTCGGACGCTGTGGGTGCCGTTCGATAACGCTCTCGGAATGTATTACCCCTATGGAAGATTCTTTGATAACCATTTGTAGTGTTACCTCCTTGTAACCTCGTTACATCAAGTGACTTAGGGTTGACAACGATACGCCTCACCCCGGAGGATCGGGCACCGAGGACGGCATTGTCGACGGTGCCCGGCCTTCGAGGGGGCAAGGATGCGCTCAGAACCTCGCGAGCTTGCCGCGGTCAAGTTGGTTCTGGCAATCCATGCAAAGGGTGGAAAAAGGCCTCACGACCAGGCGGTCGGCGCCAATCGGCTGAAGACAATTGGCGCAGATGCCGTACTTGCCGTCGTCAATCCTCGTAAGTGTTTCGTTGACCTGCTCGAGCTGGCGAACGATGTTGTTCTGAACACCGCGCTCGACCACGGTGTCGTGTAGGTCGGCTGCTGTATCGGCCATATCGGTCAAAACGAACTTGTCAGTCATACCGTTCTTGCCTGCTGAACTGGCATGCTCAGCAGCGCCGTTCCCATAAAGCTGGGCCTCGAGCCTCGTCTTCAGAGTCAGCAGTAGCTCTCTGACATGAGACGGTTTTGGCGCGCCCATGGGCACATTTGCGTTAGCATTGGCGTTGGCAGCGGCAGTGGTATCGACGTGGCGCTTTCTCTGAAGAACCATTTCTATCTCTCCTCCATGTGATTCGATTTTCTCGTAAGGGGTCGCGTCATGTCAGTGGCGTATGCGCAAATACATTGAGCGCGACTTCCCTATGATTTCAATTATGGGGGAGGAGCTTAAGGGTAATGCTAGGAAAGTGCTAAGGTTATATTAAGATCGAGACGCGCGTGAGCCAACCATCCAGGTGGTCATGCGATTCCGGGATCGGGTAAGCGCATGCGCAGCGTGACCGAGGGCCAGCCATTCCGGCAAGACCTGCGATGTCGTTCATTCAAAACGCCTTGGCTCTTGCTGTGAAAGCAGCACCGGGCGGCGCCACTCATGGGGCCGTTTCTGTGGAGTTGGTGGATTCTCCGGATTGGCTTCGTGCTATCAAGGTAGTAGCGGCAAAGGGGGAAGCTGCCTTGGCGCTTTCACGCTCTCACAGGGTCCGGCACCGAGAGCAGAGTAAAGAAGAAGGTGGTTCCCTCCCCTAGGCCGGGGCTTTGCGCCCATATGCGGCCGCCCATTGCCTCCACGAGCAATTTGGCGACGGGCAGCCCTATGCCCGAGCCGTCCACTGCATGGCTGCTCGTCCTGTCCACACGGAAGAAGCGCTCGAACAGGTACGGTATGTGCTCGGCTGCGATCCCCACTCCCGTGTCAGTCACGCTGAATACTACCTCGCCGGCACCGAGCGCAACCGAAACTCCTTCGGCGACCGAGGGACTATTGACAGCAACTGTTACTTTGCCGGGGACAGGAGTGTACCTGAGCGCGTTGGTCAGCAAGTTCACAAGTATCTGGATCGTGTAGTCGGGGTCAGCCAGCACGTGGGGTAAGTTCGTGGGCAAGTCGGCGATCAGCTCAAGGCCTTTCTCATCGAAGTGCAATCGCATACGGTCCAGAGCCGCGTGCGCGAGGAAATCAGGGGCAACAGATTGGAGGTCGGGCGGCTCTCGGCGAGCCTCAGCCCGAGAAAGAACCCGCAGCGAATCGACCAGGCGGTGCACCCGGCCTGCCACATCGTAAAGCATGGCCCAGGTCTTGTCGCTGGCTTCTACGTGCCCGTCGAGCAAGCCCTCAAAATATCCTTCAAGAATAGCTATCGGGGTGCGAAGCTCGTGCGTTATCTCATCGAACGCTTCCATGCGCCGCCTCTCCGCCGCGTCGAGGGATATGGACAGGGCATCGAGAGCGGCGGCTAACCCCTCGAGATCATCGCTACGGGAGGGCGGAGCTTGATTAGCGTTGAGCTGCCCGTCCGGCTTGTCGTGCCGGTACTCTCCTCTCGCAAGGCGCTGCACCAAAGATGCAGCACGGCCCAGGGGCAGGGTAATTTGCCTGTAGAGCCAGCGTGCGCACGCTATCGCCGTTGCCACCCCTGCAAACATCACTATCGCTGAGATCGCGAGGGCAGGCAGTACCGACACGCCATCAAACGCCCAGGTTGTAAATACAATGGACGCCAGGATGAGAACAGCCAGGAGAGCAACAGTACATGCGGCCGCGACGAGCAGATGTGTCGCCACTATCTTCTCCCGTAAGCCCAGTCGCGACCACTTCATCCTTTAGGGTTCACCCGCACCCGCATCGTTGCTCTTTTCGTCCTGCGCTGCCAGAAAATCAGCCGGTGCTGAGGACGGAAATCTTTGAGATGAAGAAGATGGAGGAGATGAAGATACACTTCGCGAGCCGAAGCGAAATCCCACGCCTCGGATCGTTTCAATATACCGCGGCGTAGCGGGATCATCTTCCAGCTTCTTACGCAGCCCCGCCATATGCACGTCCACCAATCGCTCATCGAAAACTTCATCACCCCAAATGCGATTGAGCAATTGATTTCGGGTGAAGACCAGTCCGGGGTGCGCCGACATCGTAACCAGCAACTCGAACTCACGGGGTGTGAGACGAATCAGTTCTCCCCGCTTGCGAACCTCGTGGCGGGCAGCGTCTATGACCAGGTCGGCAAATACCACCGGCGGAGGTATATCGGGGGGTAACCTGCTTGCGCCTGCCGTACCCTGTGCGGCTCCCATCTCGGCTCGACGCAGCATCGCTTTCACCCGGGCCACAAGTTCGCGCGGGCTGAACGGCTTTGTGAGGTAGTCGTCCGCACCCACCGACAGCCCGATTAGCTTGTCTATCTCCTGAGACTTGGAAGTGAGCATCAGGACATATGCGTTGGAGAAGTGGCGCAAACGCCTGCACACCTCGAATCCATCGAAGCCGGGGAGTACGACGTCTAGCACTACTACCTGGGGCTCTTCCCGTGCAGCGACCTCCAGAGCGGTCGGGCCGTCGTACGCCTCCGACACCACGAAACCGTCGGCTTCAAGATAGCTGCGCACCAGGTCCACGAGGCTGCGCTCGTCATCCACGACCAGTATCTTTGCCGGTCTCCGATGAGCGGGGTGCTCACTGGGCCGCGAACTCTCGTCCTTCACCGGCTTTCAAAGGCGCGGAGGCCCCCTGCTTTAGCTGTGGGGAGGAAGCGCCAGGTACGAAGTAGGTTGGTTGAAAGTTGCATTATAGTCCCTCCATAATTGGTATAATAAGAGTGGACGAAGGCACTCTTCCTTGAAGAGCCCCGGTTACTTGTTGCTTCGGCAACCGTCCTCCTGAAGAACTGAATACTTGGGCGTTGTAGCGGGAAATCTTCCGCTACGTAAAGTATTCAAAGTCTAGCCTCCTTGTGTCGTTAGTAACTCGCTGCCAGCTTCGGCTGGCAGGGACGCACTTGTAACTCCGTCCTTCGTCCTCCGCCATACTTCTGGGAACCTCTGTATCCGTTGCATTGTCAAGGAGGCCAGAGCCAGGTTCTACGGAAAAGCCTCTTGATTTATCAATGGGGTAGCTTACTACTTCGTCCAATAGTATGAAATCCTTCCTTGAGCCGCCGTGGGACCAAGCAGCAATCATGCGCCCTCGGATCGCTGTGTGTTCTTTCTATTGAGAATGGCTGTTCGAGATTGGACTTGCTGCTAGGTATGCGCTTGGAATCGCGATCGGTTCTTGAGGCATTGAGGCATTGAGGCACTGAGGCACTGAGCACCATTTACCGCTGCAACACAACCACCTAACCGGCGATGGCTCCTGTGATAAGCTTGATTGTGCTGTCGGGATCCGCTACCTCCACAACAAGCTCGTTGTATCTCTCGTCGTGCAACTCGATAGCAACCGTCCTTTCTCTGTTGTGGACATCCCAGAACAGTGTCTTTCCATGTTGGTAATAAGTTCCCGCGGTAATCACACCCGGAAGGAATGTACCGAGCACTCTGATGGTCGTCCAGTCGACACCGTGCTCGGCCTCGGCCTCCAAACCCCGATACGCGCCCTTTACGTGGGCGAGGGGAATCTCCAGGCTTCCCTTGAAAGCCCACAACTTGTCCCAGCCTTCTACATTAATTAGTAACTTATTTGCTACTATTGATATATCTACCATATGATTTCCCTTTCACCTCCAAGAGGGTATCCTGATAAGGGTAGGGGTCTAGAATAGACCTAAACTGGCAGCTCGGCGCAGCCCGATAAGTGATCGGCGGTGATCCTCTAGCGAGCTGCTGACCACCTGCCCTGGACGTCTGCTGAGAGTGCACTTATGCGGCTTTCTAGCATTGGATCCCTGACGAGGTTCATCCGACAGTATAGCACTTCAACCGGGAAGCGTCAGGCTTGAGATCGTTAAGAATTAGCAGTGGAGGGAATGGCTTGTGCAATAGACTCACCCACATTGCTCTCAACCTGCTCAAAGCGGAAAAGAGCGTCAAGGTAGGTGTCAAAGGGAAGCGGCTCAACTGTGGTTGGGACCACGACTACCTATTCAAGGTCCTTCTCGGCCCATCTCCTATTTAGATACGTTTGCCCTGATGAAAGTTGCCGAAGGGTGGTATTCGCCATGCTCTTTGCTCTATACTAGAGCAATTTCGTCGTGGTTGCCCGGAGGCCTGAGTGGGTTCAGTCAACTGCGCACCGGGCGAGGGTATTCAGGAAGTAGGGTGATAAGCATATGAAAAAGAGGCGTATCGGGCGCATCAGTGGCATCGATCTCGGCACTTGGGCTGTCCTCACCGAGGGGAGCGCGCTCGCGTCGATAGCGGTCGTGCCTTACTCGCTCAGCGTTAGCGGCAATTCTCTGAAGCAGATTAACGAGCAGCTTGCGAAGCGAGGGAGGAAGCCGCTCACGCCGGCTCAGTTTCTGGCACTCGCCTTCGTGCAGGGCCACACCACCTTCGGCGCCGCCTCGGCGCTCGGGATGCTGCTGGGCGAGCGCATGGGGATAGGTCCTGTTCACATCAAGTCGCTGCTTGAGGGTAAAGGATTCAACATGAGCGCCCGGGAGGCGGCTGCTTACGCCGCGGGCGGAGCCGCTGCCAGCCTCGTCCTCGCGGCCCTCGATTTCACCCTCTTCAGGAGCGTGCGCGAGGAGTTTGACAAGAGGGGCTTCAGGGAGCCGGAGGTATGGAAATCGATGCTGGCCTGCCTCTACGGCGGGTTCTCCGAAGAGGTGTTGCTCAGGCTGGGCCTGCAAACGCTCCTGGCCGGGGGCATACGCGCTCTCATGAAGGAGCGGACTGTGCCGCCTACGGGAGCTGTCATGTGGCCTGCAATTGTCCTTTCCAACATCGCATTCGGTGCAGGCCACCTGCCAGCAACGACGGCGGTGGTGCCCCTCACACCTATCGTTGTAGCCCGAGCGCTCGTCCTGAACAGTGTCGTCGGGGTGCCGTGCGGGTACCTCTACTGGAAGAAGGGTCTGGAGGCAGCGATGATAGCGCACGGCACGGCTGACGTGGTGCTGCACGTGGGAGGATCACTGCTGCAGAGAAAAAAGCAGATGAGCACGGTGCGCGGCGTATCCTGAGCATCCTGCTCTCGAAGTTCTTCAACTCGATTTGCAATCAATTATGCATCCCGGCGCTGCCGCTCCGCGCCTGACCGGTGTCACCCATTATGTAAGGTGCCTCGGGGTCGAGGCCCTTCAGTCTCAACGCGGGCAAGACTACGGGTCGGGCTATGTGTGCGCGAAAGTTGGTGTAGTTTGGTACGCTCTATCCTTGGGTCTTGTAGTACCGAAAAGCGCTTGCGTAGCTGGTCTAAAGGGCTAGGTTGCACCTCCGGGGTCATAGCAACTCCTCCTCTTCGATGGTTGCCCCCGTTATCCCCTTTTTAGATGCGTTTGCCCTGAGCGTCTGGTAACCGGGAGGCCGAGGAAGCGTACCTGAGGTGTATAATGGAGTGTTGAGATGATTTCATGACGCTCCAGGGTGACAACCTGGAGCTGCTGGAGATAATAAATGGCGATCCAATCCATAAACCCCGCCACCGAAGAGATCCTTGCTACCTTTGATGAGCTGAGCCCCGGCCAGGTGGATGAGGTAATCGACGCCGCCCACACAGCATGGAAAAGCTGGTCGCGCACCCCGGTCACTGAAAGAGAGAGGCTCATGCGCGGTGTGGCGGGCTACTTACGCGAGAACAAGTCCCGCTTCTCCCGACTGATCACGCTCGAAATGGGCAAACCTATCGTTGAGGCCGAGGCCGAGATCGAGAAGTGCGCCCTGACTTGCGACTTCTATGCCGAAAACGCCGAGCGTTTCCTCTCCCCTGAGAGCGTCAAAACGAATGCGACCGAGAGCTACGTGGCCTTCGAGCCGCTCGGTGTCGTGCTTGGCATAATGCCCTGGAACTTCCCCTTCTGGCAGGTAATGCGCTTCGCTATCCCTGCCCTCATGGCGGGCAACACAGCCTTGCTCAAACACGCCTCCAACGTGCCGCAGTGCTCGCTCGCGATAGAAGAGGCATTTGTGAGGGGAGGCCTTCCGGAAGGTGTGTTCCGCAGCCTCCTGGTGAAGGGAGAGGCCGTGGAGCGCATCATCGAGGACCCGCGCGTCAAAGCTGTGTCGCTGACCGGAAGCTCCGCGACCGGGTCGCATGTGGCGAGTATAGCGGGGCGCGCCCTCAAAAAGAGCGTGCTGGAGCTTGGAGGCTCAGACCCATTCATTGTGCTCGCAGATGCCGATTTACCCGTAGCGGCAGCGATGGCCGTGCGCTCTCGCTTCCAGAATGCGGGCCAGAGCTGCATAGCCGCCAAACGCTTTATTGTGGTGCAAGAAGCAGCAGACGAGTTCGAGCGGCTGTTCGCACAAGAAGTCTCCCGGCTGAAGGTGGGCAATCCCCTTGAACGGGATACTCAGGTGGGGCCAATGGCCAGAGGCGACCTGCGCGCTTCCCTTGAAGGGCAGGTGCGCGCTTCCCTTCAGCAGGGCGCAAAGGCACTGGTGGGGGGTGAGCGCACCGGCGGCCCCGGCTATTTCTATGCCCCTACCGTGCTCACGAACCTATCGCCGCAAATGCCCGTGCTGGCCGAGGAGACCTTCGGCCCGGTGGCCGCGGTGGTCCGCGTGAAAGACGCCAACGAGGCAATAAATGTCGCCAACGATACGCCATTGGGGCTGGGAGCCAACCTGTGGACGAGCGACATCGATGCGGCGCGGGAGCTTGCCCGGCGTATCGAAGCAGGATCGGTGTTCATCAACGGCATGGTGGCGTCGGACCCTCGCCTGCCCTTCGGCGGGGTCAAGCAGAGTGGCTACGGGCGCGAGCTTTCCGTGTTCGGCATACGCGAGTTCGTGAATATACAGACGGTGTGGATAGGCCCCGCGCAGGGAGCACAAGCGCCTACGCAGCAGGCCGAGTAGCGGAGTACCGAGAATGGCAAGCGACCACGACCACGACACGAACGCAGATAGCGCCACCAATGCCGCCGAATTGCTCGTGCGCTGCCTGGAGAACGAAGGGGTCAAGTACGTCTTCGGGGTACCCGGCGAGGAGATTCTTGACTTGCTGGACGCCCTGTCGCGCAGCCGCAGCGTCAAGTTCGTCACAACCCGCCACGAGCAGGGTGCCGCCTTCATGGCAGATGTGTACGGGCGCTTGAGCACCTACCCCGGTGTTTGCATGGCCACCCTCGGTCCCGGCGCGACCAATCTCATCACAGGCATTGCGGATGCCACTCTTGACCTCGCTCCGCTGGTCGCAATCACCGGGCAGGCGGGGCTTGAGCGGGTGCATAAAGAGTCTCACCAGTACATAGACGTGGTGCAGATGCTCCAACCGATCACCAAGTGGAACGCCAGGGTGG
The DNA here is from genome assembly GCA_015478675.1 of Chloroflexota bacterium. The sequence goes on from JADMIH010000048.1 coordinate 15,211, forward strand.
AGCGTCCCGAAGTTGTGCCTGAGATGGTGCGCAAGGCGTTCCGGCTGGCAAGGCTGGAAAAGCCGGGCGCTACCCACCTTGAACTGCCCGAAGACGTGGCCGCAATGCCAGTGCCACCCGGTATAAAGCCGATGCCTGTGCGCCGCACGACATACCCGCAGGCAGGTCCTGACGTGCTGGAAAAAGCGGTCGACTTACTCTGCCAGGCTCGGCGCCCTCTCGTGCTGGTCGGTAACGGTGTGATCCGCAGGGAGGCCAGCGGGCACGGAGCCGCAGACGCTCTCGCCGGGCTGGTGGACCGGTTGAATCTGCCCGTCACTCACACCTTCATGGGTAAGGGCTGCATCGATTACCGCAACCCGCACTCCCTGGGCACGGTGGGCCTACAGCGTCCAGGTGCCGACCTTGCGGCGATGCCCCAGCTTGAGGAGGCCGATCTTGTACTCACCATCGGCTACGATTTGGTAGAGTGGTCGCCCGCCCTGTGGAACCCACGCCGCGACAAAGAGATCGTGCACATAGACAGCACCCCGGCCGAGATAGACGGCCATTACCTGCCTGCCCTGGAAGTTGTGGGCGAGATCGGCGATGCCTTGCGCGCTCTTGCCGAGATGTGCCAATCACGCAAGCACTCGTGGTGGCATACAGACGAGAAGACCGGCGGAGAGGAAGGCGCGCTATCAGGTTTACGCGACTATGCCACGGACGATAGCATGCCGGTGAAGCCGCAGCGGGTGGTATGGGAGCTGAGGCAGGCGCTCGCCGACGAAGACATCCTGGTAAGTGACGTGGGAGCGCATAAGCTGTGGTTGGCCCTTCTCTACCCTGCCGCCAGCCCAAACAGCGTGGTCATCTCCAACGGCTTCGCCACCATGGGGATCGCTGTACCCGGTGGGCTGGCGGCTAAGCTGGCCCGGCCTGAGCGCAAAGTGGTCGCCGTGAGCGGGGACGGCGGGTTCCTGATGAACTCCCAGGAGTTGGAGACGGCCCACCGGCTGCGCCTGCCCTACGTGAACGTCGTTTGGACAGACCGTCGCTATGGCGTGATAGAGCTGAACCAGCAGCGGCGCTTCGGGCGCACCTTCGGTGTGGAATTCACGAACCCTGACCTGGTGCAGTACGCTGCGTCCTTCGGACTGCCTGCCTGGCGCGTTGAACAGGCGGGCGATTTTGCACCCTTACTGCGGCGTGCCCTGGATATGGATATGCCCACGTTCATCGAAGTGCCCGTCGACCATACCGAGAACAAGAAGTTGGGCGCCTCGACAGGCGGGTGAGCACCGGGTCCAGTATGCGATTGGCTCCGCTCGATGAACCTGGACGACGACCTTATGCTGCACGTTCGACCACCAATCTACACGATAGGGCACTCAACCCTGCCTCTGGAGGCGTTTATGATAGTGCTGCATGGCGCGGGGGTGCAGGTGCTCGCTGACATCCGAACTATCCCTAGATCACGCGTGAACCCACAGTACAACCTCGATACTCTGCCTGCATCTCTGGCCGCTGCCGGCATCGGGTATGCCCACCTGGCCCGGCTCGGCGGCCTCCGCGGTCGAACTGACCTTCAAGGTACGTCTCCGAACACCGCGTGGCGCAACACCAGCTTCCGCAATTATGCAGATTACGCCTTGACCTCCGATTTTCGGGAAGGGTTGGCCGAACTGGAAACTCTGGCTGCAGCAGGACCTGTCGCGATCATGTGCGCGGAGGCCGTCTGGTGGCGCTGTCACCGCCGCATCGTGGCCGACTACCTGCTGGTCGCGGGCGTTCAGGTCTTTGACATAGTGCCGCCAGCTCCTCCCGAACCGCATGAACTCACCCTTTTTGCAGTCCCTCAGACCGACGGCACGATTTACTACCAGAACTCGCCAGTGGATAAAGGGGATTCTCATGTCTGACCCCACCCCCGCTCCCCATTCGTCCTTCGTCCTCAAACCCGCATCGTGGCAAAGCGTTGCACAGGCCGTGCTGCCGGTTGTTCCACCCTACAGGCTGGACCTGACCGTCACAGTGCTAAGACGCACACCCCAAAACCTCGTAGACATCTTGACGGCGGATGGCCGTTACCTGCGCGCCATAACCGGAACCGTCTCACCCCTGGTGCTACAGGCTATGCAGCCTAGTTTGGGCGGCCCGTTGGAAGCGACCCTTTACATGTCAGGTTCGGGAACAGTTGCCTATGATGAGGACCAGGCGCGCCAGATGTTCGTTGATGTTGCGCGGACGCTCGGCACACGTGTCGATTTGGAAGGCTTCTACGAGATGGCGAGCCGTGAACGCGAGCTTGCGGTGATCGTTCGGGAGGCGCGTGGGGTCAAGCCACCGCGCTACCCATCGCTGTGGGAAGCTATCTGCAACGCCGTGGTCTACCAGCAGGTGAGCCTCGAAGCCGCCACATCTACCATGCGCAGGTTCATCGCCCATTTCAGCCACCCTGTATCGTTTGCCGATAACCTCCTTTACGCCTTCCCTCCACCCGCCGCAGTCCTCCAAACTGATCCTGACATCTTGCGCACGCTCGGACTCAGTGCCAACAAAGTACGAGCGCTGCAGGGGGCCGCAGCCACCCTGCTTGCCGGGCAGTTGCGCGCCGAAGAGCTGGAGGAGCTGCCGTCGCCTGAAGCCATGTCGCGTCTAACCGCCCTCCGGGGCATTGGCCCCTGGACAGCGGCCGTAATTCTACTGCGTGGCTTCGGCCGCCTGGACGTATTCCCTGCAGGCGATAGCGGTGCCCGGCGTAGTATCCAGGGCCTGCTGGGATCAGCCGTAGACGGCGACGCCGCACTCGAGTCGCTGCCAGCGCGGCTGGGGCCGTGGCGCGGCATGCTGTACTACCATTTGCTACTCTGGCGCCTGAATCAGCGCGGGGTAATCAGTCTGGCTCCGGGTTAATCGTGATACGGGCGATCATCTACCGACCTTCCGGCATGCGGCCCATCGGGAGACAGCCCACATTCATTATCTCGCCAGGACGGAGCACTCGCTAGCCGAGAAGTGAAGGCTGGTTGCTCATGGAAGACGAAATGCCCTCAAGACTGGCGCTAGAAGTGGCGCAACATTTAATTGGCGAATGAGAAGCAGAGATTCTATCGGTGCATCAGGTATGCTCGGTGGATCAGGCATGCTCGAGCAGTTCGTGAATAGCAGTCAGGGGGTGACAGTGAGGCGGCAAGATGCCTGGGCTTGAGCTGGTACTTGTGCTGCTCTTAATCGTGACTGCACTGATCCCGCTTGCGGGCAGGTTCCGCGTGCCCTATCCGGTCGTGCTGGTGCTCGCCGGGCTGGTGCTCGCGCTGCTGCCGATCTTCCCCGATGTGCCGGTAGAGCCGGATCTGGTCCTGCTGCTCTTCCTCCCTCCGCTTCTGTACAGTGCCGCGTACAGCACGTCCGTTCGCGACCTCCGCCGCCTGCTCCGGCCGATCATTTTGCTCGCTGTGGTGCTGGTGCTACTCACTACCGTGGTGAGCGCAGCGCTGCTTCATACTCTGCTGCCTGGGCTGGGGTGGCCCGCGTCTTTTGCTTTCGGTGCGATTATCTCTCCACCCGATGCGGTGGCAGCCGTAGCCGTGTTCAGGCAGCTTGGCGTCCCACGCCGGATAGTGGCGCTCCTTGAAGGGGAAAGCCTGTTCAACGATGCCACGGCCCTGGTGACCTACCGTGCAGCCGTAGGGGCGATGGCCGTTTCCTTCTCGCTCGGTCAGACGGCCATTAGCTTCCCCGTTGTAGGGCTAGGGGGCGTGCTGATCGGGCTCCTGGTAGGGGTAATTGTCGGCTGGCTGCGGCGGCTGCTCAATGACCCGCCAGTGGAGATAGCCTTGTCGCTGCTTACCCCTTTCGGTGCATATCTCCCTGCTGAGCATCTGGGTCTATCCGGCGTGCTGGCCACGGTTACGGCAGGCCTCTATCTCGGGTGGCGCGACCCATACATCTCCAGATCGGCGGCCCGCCTCAGTGGACGTGCGGTCTGGAACATGGTCGACTTCGTCATGAACGGCCTCGTTTTCATTCTGATAGGGTTACAGCTCTCAGTCATACTGCGAGGGCTCGAGGGCCGCTCTATCTTGTCTCTCATCGGCACCGGCCTTGTGCTCAGCTTCGCGGCGATCGGGGTGCGCATGGCATGGGTGTTCCTCGAGGAGTACGTTCGCTGGTGGTTGACCAAGTGGCAACCTTTTCGTCGCATTCGTGGTAGCAGTGGTCTGGATGGTATCGGCGGTATTGATAATATTAGGCGTATCGGTACCGAAGCTAATAGTGCGCTACCAGCACCCTCAGCACCATCAGCAACGCCAACAAGGTTGGCAATAATGGAGGGCTCAGAAGGCTCAGAGGATCTAAGTACATCCGGCGCATCGGACACTCCTGACAAGGGGTCGGAACGAGATGCGCCGCCCTGGAGAGAGATGCTCGTCGTCGGGTGGGCCGGTATGAGAGGTGTGGTGTCGCTGGCCACCGCCCTGGCCTTGCCCGAGCAGACCCCCGACCGTGACCTGCTAATCTTCGTGGCCTTTACCGTCATTCTGGTGACTCTCGTCGGGCAGGGGCTGACTTTGCCACTGCTCATCCGTGTGCTTGGGGTGGGTGTAGACGAGACAGTAGTCGCGCAGCAGGGCCAGTTTGCTCGCAGGAGAGCTGTGGAAGCTGCACTATCGCGGCTAGAGGAGCTGTCGGGCGAGTGGCCCGCACACCTCCCGCTGATCGATGCGTTGCGTGCCCAATACGGGCACCGAGCAAGTCACCTGGAACCCGAACCGGCGAACCGGGCGAAGCGGGATTCTGGTGGAGATGAGAGCCAGGAGGGCGCCACCGCAGAAGAGCGAGAAGATCCGGAACAGGAGATGCTTGAGCACCACCTGATCCGCCGGGCGGTCATAGATGCGGAGCGGTCCACTGTGCTGGACTTGCGCGAGCGAGGTATGGTCAGCGACGAGATATGGCGCGAGATCGAGCGGGAGCTTGACCTTGAGGAGCTGCGCATGGACGCGTAACATCCACGACATTCTGGCACATCTACCCCAAGATCACGATCTCAACTCCGAGTTTGCGTGAGTTGCCCGCCCTACTTGGCTCACTTTGCTAATCTCTCATCTCCCTCACTTCAGCCATTGAACCAGCAAAGACGCCAGCCACAGGAACACTGCGAACCCAACTACGTCCTGGAAGAATGGCGTCACGGCAGGTGTGGCTGTGCACCGCTCGCTGGTCTTCGAATCAGCCACCTAATGGTCTAGCATCTTCTCGTCCCCGGGTGCTAATCAAGACGTTGCTGATCGAGTGATCCCCTTGGGCGAGCGGATGCGCCATCATGCTCGTGTGCTCTATTTGCCCCTGGTGGTGCGACCCGTTCTCTCTAAACCGCTGGTGACAGCGGTGGTGCGACCCGTTCTCTCTAAACCGCTGGTGACAGCGGGGGACGAGAGGGACCAGGAATCGGGAACCCTGGTTCCTGGTCACAACTGACTCATCCGACGGTCGGTGCAATCCCGACCCCTCATAGTGTATGGAGGAAAAGCAACATCCCTACAGCGACGATTGGTCATTAATGCTGTAAAGCGGGACGTATATGGATCGCACGTACGCGCTCGCTTCCGGGCAGAACGCGACACCGAGCCGGGCGCTGCGCGTGCGGAATAGTCGTGAATTGTCCGAAAAGTAGAGGCGCTTATTCGCGAATCGGGAAGAGGAGAGTAAGCTTCTGCTCCAGACGCTTCCACTGTCCCCACTGATAGCGTTGGAGTATTCCAAAGCTCGCCACGAATAGCGCGATTCCAGCAATCATACAGACGGGCGAAGGGAAAGTGAGCATTGCTAGAAGCAAGCCCGCGAAGACCCCCACAAGCATACTGGTGATAAAGGCGATCATTCCCGCAGTCGTCAGGAAGACTTGCCACCAGGATGGATTCGTTCCGGCATCGAGTAATGGTTTTCCATTGGCACCATAGGCAGAAAGGACGAAGTAAGGTCGCATCTGAGGAGCATGTTCCAGATAGAGTTGGCGAATGAGATTGATGCCACACGCATAAATCTGATCTTCAATGCCTGACTGCAGCACTCTCTCAAAGGTGAAAAGCCCCATAAAGACGAGCGCGGGAAACAGGACGAGGCTAAACATGAAGAAGGCCGTGCCCATCTGGGAAGCTTGCCCGGCAAACGCGATAGCAATCAATGCACCGGACACGGTCCCTATAAAGAGCGTGGTGCGGCCATTGGCATCTGAAACGGTCATGAATCTCCCCGACTGCAAGTTGGAATGCTCCGTTGTCATTATCGAAATAGCCTGGGGGGAAAGCTCCGAGAATGTCAGTTCTTCTTTTTGACTCTCCATTTTTATCCTTCTTTCAGAGGTGGCTCTTATCAGATTTGCGGTCCTGGTTGCCAGGCTGGTCCACAGCATGAGCACTGTGCCTCTAACCCGGGCGCAACTCGGCTACTTAGGAATATCAAGATCGCATTCTATGAGCGCATGTATGGTGCGTTTCGACCTACTTTACCTTCCTTAGAGCTGAACCCTTATGCATGGCTTGATGATCCGTCTTATCGCTCTTGATCTGATACTGAGGCTCTTCTTCTGAGGCATGCACTGTGTAGCCTTTGAAGGTTATTTCCGAGGTGATTTTCTTGATTATTATGCCACTTACTCTACCGGCTTCAGAGTTCCATTCAACATGATCCCCCACCTTGAAGTCGTCTTTCATATTGGTTCCTCCGCCTTATATCCGAACTTGGCTGCGCTAATCAACTTCACTGCTGGGGCATGAGCAACGACGCCGACCACATCTCTGTCGCCCGTCGTCTCTTTCATTTCCCAGGTAAACTCCCCGGCATGCCGCTCCTGCAGCATTGAGAGTGCCCGTTCCAATCCCCCGGGCTCTACCCACATCTCCATACTTTCACCCGGTTCGAGTTGCTCGAACGCCACAAGCACACGCGCAGGTACCTCATTCTCCGGTATGTGGCGCAGTTCCACCAGTATAGATCGCGAAGGAGCTAAGGGCACCCAAGGCGGAGAGTGAGAGGGCTTGTGTACGAAAATATGCCACTCGTCCGGGCTTATCTTCCTGGCGAACCACTCCAGGCCCATTTTCTGCCAGATGTCGTAGAGCGGCTGTGGCTCCCACTTATGCCGTATCCCTATGGTCACGCCCGGCTGAAGATGCCTCACAGCTACGGTGACCGGTAGCATAGGATCGCCAAGCACATCGTCAATCGGTAGCAGATCAACCCAGTGCAGACAGGATTCGTCAATACCCAACATCCAGGGTGGTGGCGTAGCAGACGACTGCGGCAACGGTGCGGAACGTGGGGAAGACAGCAATTGGGCCGAGTCTCGAGCGAGAAACGCTAACGTTTTGTCGCCGCGGTCTGCCTGTTCGTCGCCTTGTTCGTCGCCCTGTCCGACGCGTAGCCTGGCGAGATCGCGAATCAGCCGTTCTTCCTCGACCCGCGCCATGGCTGCTACTCTGCGCAGTGAGATTCGCGGTGACATATATCTGCGCATCACAGGGTTGCGCAAGCGCCCGAAATCGTGAGGGTTCAGTGAGACGATGTAGTCTAGCGCCCCGGGTATACTATCTAGCACGCGATTGAGGCGGGTCTCTCCTGTTATCTGTAGCGTCGACTTGCCTCTCGAATTTGTCTTGTCCATGGCGTCTCACTCCCAGGGCCGCTGACCCT
>JADMIH010000307.1 GCA_015478675.1 Chloroflexota bacterium
AGCAACACCTCCCCCTACTCCCATCAATTCATAACTCGTAACTCGTAACTCGTAACTCGTAACTCGTAACTCGTAATGCTAATCTCACTTCGCAAAGCCTACCGCGACCTCACCCGCAGGCGCTTGCGCTCCTTCCTCACCATCATAGGCATCGTCATCGGCGTTGCCGGCATCGTGGCGATCACCTCAACCTCCAAGAACATGACCGCCGCCCAAACCGCTGCCTATAACAACAACTCGCAGCAGGATATGCGCTGGTGGCTCTCCCAGGCCCCTGACAACGTTATCGGCGCTGTCAGCCAGGTGCAAAACGTCGCCGCAGCCGAGTTGCGAGCCACCTATTATACCAAGTGGTACGCCTCCGGGGCCTGGCGTGACATCTACTTCAACGGCATCAAAAACTTCAACGACATGCGCGTCAACAAAATAGACCTCGTACAAGGCCGCTGGCCCCAGCGCGGCGAAGTAGCCCTCGAAGCCTCCGTCAAAGATGTCGCGCCCATCCAGATAGGCGACGAGATCGTCTACAGAGCCGGGCCGGGCAACGCATCGCGCACTCTGCTCGTAGTCGGCTTCGCCAAATCTCCCTCCTACCCCACAGCCTCTATCCTCGGCACCTCGGTCGCCTACACATTAGATACCGAAGTGCAGAAGATGTACGGCGCGGCAGGCGATAACCAGCTACTTGTGCGCCTCAAAGACTTCTCAACAGGCGTGCGCACCGATACACGCCAGGAGATAGAGCGCGTCTTCGACAAGCGCAACCTTGCCTTCGGCTCCTACTGGGAGCGTAACCCCAACGACTACACAGGCAAAAAACAGCTTGACGCCCTCGTCTCGCTCATGACCGTCTTCTCCATAGTAGGGCTGGTCATCTCCTCCTTCCTCGTAGCCAACACCCTCGCCGCCGTCATCTCCGAGCAAATGGGCGAGATAGGCGCCATGAAGGCCATCGGCGCGACCGGCGGCAAAGTAATCGGCATCTACGTGATAGCCGGTGTGATATACGGCATCATAGGCACAGGCATCGGCCTGGTACTCGGCATCCTCGGCGGCTACGCCCTCCTCCTTTATCTCGGCAACCTCTTCAACCTGACAATCAGCGGCCTCCGCGTAGACCCCCTCGACATCTTACAGGGTATAGGTGTGGGCGTCGGCGTAACCACCCTCGCCGCCCTCCTTCCCGCCTGGCAGGGAGCCTCGATCACAGTCCGCAAGGCCCTCGATAGCTACGGCATCAGCGCCACCTATGGGCAGGGCTGGCTCGACAGGTTAGTGCAGAAGATGAGCCGCTTGCCCCCTGTGCCCGCGATGGCGATACGCAATCTCGCCCGGCGCAAAGGGCGTAACCTCGTGACGGTCTGCGCCATCGGCCTGGCGGCGGCGGCATTCCTCGCCGCCCAAAGCACCTCCAACTCGGTAAACACCTCGATAGACCACGCTTATGACCTCTATGGCTCTGATGCCTGGGTCTGGTTCCAGGAACCTGTAGGGCAAGGCTTCGCCGCCACCTTGCGCTCGATGCCACAGGTCAAGCAGGTCGAGCCATGGGCCTCATCCGCCGCCTCTGTCGGCGCTGCCCGCGTCACCATGTGGGGCATTCCGCCCGATACCACCCTCTACAGATACAGGCTCACAGAAGGTAGATGGTTCAGTGGCGACGAGCCGGAGGCAGCGGTCCTCTCCGACAGGTTCGCCGCCGCCATCAACACGCACCCCGGCGACAGAGTGGAACTAACCGTAGGCGGCACCGACACCAGCCTCCTCGTAGTGGGCCTGGTGAACGACGACGCGCAAAGCCTGCAATCATCAGCCACAGGCAAAGTCTTCGTCCCCCTCGACACAGCCTCCCGGCTGATGCGTCGCTCAGGCGCAGCCGATTTCTTCGCTGTAAAGTTGCAGCAATCAGACGCCGCTTATGTGGAGAACGCCCTCGCCCTGATCGAGCGCAAGTATCACACGCTGTCGCCCGGTATGCTCGCCTCCTACGCCGACAAAGAGAGCAGCCTCGAAGCTAGCAAGATACTCACTATCCTCCTTTATGCTATGACCGTCATCGTAGGCACGATAGGCGGCATCGGCATCGCTAACACTCTCACCCTCAACGTGCTGGAGCGCCGCCGCGAAATCGGCGTAATGCGCTCCATAGGCGGGCGCAACTCGCACCTCATACAGATATTCCTCACAGAGGCTCTGCTCATGGGCGGCGCGGGCTTCCTCCTCGGCCTCCTCATCGGCTACCCTCTGGCTCGCGGCCTCGTGTGGCTGATGGCAAACGTCCTCTTCCCCCTCGACTTCGTTTTCCCAGCAGCTATGATAGCAAATGCTCTCGCCTTCACCCTCCTACTGACAGCCATAGCAAGCATAGGCCCAGCCCTCGGCGCAGCCCATCTAAAAGTAAGCCAGGCGCTAAGATACGAATAAGCGCCTCGTATTACGCAATACATATTACTCGCCTAAGTGTTCAGAGTAGGGGTGCAGGGGAGTATCCCCTGACGGGGTATTAGGGGTGTCCCCTGATACTCACCAGGAAGCAAGCCCCC
>JADMIH010000308.1 GCA_015478675.1 Chloroflexota bacterium
CAACTCTTCATCGGTCCTCCCCTCATGCCTGCCCTCCCAGGCTGAGTAGTTACATTAGCATAACGTATTTGCCTCAACTATGGGATTGGGTTCGATGGAGAATGCCTACTATCAGCACACAGTTTAGCATAGTATGATCGGCACGTCAACAGCGTGGGCTACCGCGTAAGTGTTCAGAGATGGGGTAGAATAATCTTCAAGGCGTATCCTGCGCGGGTGCACCCTCACCCCCAACCCCCTCTCCCTTCATGGGAGAGGGGGCTTTCTTCCTGGTGAGTATCCGGGGCATAGCCCTAATGCCCCGTCAGGGGCAAGGCCCCTGCACCCCTACTCTGAACGTTTACGGGATGCCTCTACAAAGTGCTCTTTCAAGGAAGCTGCATAGCAGATACCTGGTACGCTGTGGATATCGAGCGCCAGCAGCCCCTAGTGCATAAACAGGGCGTCTCTTGTGCAATAGTGCGGGTAATCCGTCGCTTCTTGGCTGGGCAGGCACTCGATATAGACTGTGGCTCTATATTGCACAGCAGACTTCGTGGGACAGCACTAGCTAACCGTCATAAAGAGGCCGGTATTCGTTTCGACAGCGGCGCAAAGCATAATCAGAGCGCGGTCGTAGGCCATCAGCAGGGAGCGGGTTGTTGCGGCTGGGCCTGCACACTGTAGCCGCTCTGCGTTGAGATGGGCAAGCTGGTCTCGCAAAGGGATCAGCCGCTCGCGCATCTGGTAGACTGTAGCTGTATCAAGCCAGCCAACGTCGCCGTAGGTGGTGGTCACTCGCCAGGCAAAATTGTATCGCAGGAGATCGAGGCTGAGATCGGGGCGCAGCAACGGGTCGGCTATCCTATCAGGGCGCAGCAAAGCCCCCGTTGTCCAACCTTTCGTCAGTATAGCGGTATCGCGCTCGCTCCACCCAAGCGCCGACAACCCCGCATTCAACAAAGGCCAGTCGGTCAGCAAGCTGGCGGGCGACTCGCTCAAGTGCGTCGCCAGCACAACAAGAAAGCAGCTACCGACTTGTTCAGGGTTGAGAGGTACCGTCCACCCGGCTACGTCAGGAAGAGGATTGCTCCAGGGGTTTTCAAGGATCCACTGCTGCCCCCGAAAGCGTAGCTCACCGGTAATCTCGGCTGCGCGGTCTCGAACCCGCGCGGCATCGCCCGCGTCGGCGGCCTCGATCAATGATTCTGCCTCCGCTTTGAAGTGGTTCCAATCAAATAGATATGATATGTGCAGTGCGGCCATCTGAGGCACTCATCCCCTGTGTAAAGTTGGTCTATTTCCTACCACTTACCCGCCAGACGCAAAAGCTCGTTCACAATAGCATCGGCGGCTCCCGGCCTTGCCAGCTTGAGCGCACCTGTGCGCATCTCAGCAAGTCGCACAGGCTCCTTTATTAGCCTGTATACCTCGTCAACAAGGCTGTTGGGGGTGAGATCGCGCTGTAAAAGAACAACCGTCCCACCCTCTTTCTCCAAGGCACGCGCATTGGCTTCTTGCTCGCCGCCCGCCGCTCCCGGCAGCGGTACCAGCAGAGAGGGCTTGCCCAGAGCAGCAAGCTCGTTCACAGTGCCCGCACCGGCGCGGCCTACCACGAGCGCGGCCAGCGCATAAATGTCGGCAAGCTCTTCACCGACATATGCCTGCGCAACATAGCGTGCACGCTGAGCGTCACCCAGGGCGCTTTGCGCCTGCCGCAGCATCCGAAAATCAGCGCCACTGCCGTCCGGCCCCTCGCCGCACTGGTGTATCAACTGGCAAAAGTCCAGCAGGCGCGGCAGCGCATCACAGACCGCCATGTTGATAGCATGTGAGCCTTGAGCGCCACCCGTCACGTAAAGAGTAGGCACCGAGATGTCCAGGCCGAAACGTTGAGCCGCCCGCGCCGCATAACCTCCCAATATGGAAGGTCGAACAGGGTTGCCCGTCAGGATAGTCTTGCCTGGGGGGAAAAAGCTCGCCGACTGTGTGAAGCTAATAGCCACACGCGTAGCAAAGCGCCCTGCTATACGATTGGCTAGGCCGACAAGAGCCGTTTGCTCATGCGCCAGAGAAGGCACCCGCAGCAGCGCGCCTGAGACAACGGTAGGTACACAAACGTAGCCTCCGGTGCTGAATATAACATCGGGTCTGAAACGGCGCACCGCTCTCAGCGCCTGGAAAGCGCCCGCAGGTAGCCTGGCGAGGAGGTCAACAGGCGTTTGCAGCGACATATAACGGCGCAGCTTGCCCGTTTGTATAGCTATATACTTGACGCTCATCTCAGAAATAATGCGCCTCTCCACGCCCGCCACGCTGCCTATATACAGCATCTCCATAGGCCAGCCCTCTGCGGCGCTACGTTCCCGCAGGCTACTTATAACAGCCACCGCAGGGCTGACGTGCCCCCCCGTGCCCCCACCTGTAACAATCACCCGCAGTCGCTGTAGGCTTGCGCTAGAAGAATGTCGGGTTGTGGCAGGTTGCTGGACAGTCATAGAGGCAATTACGAGTTACGAGTTACGAGTTACGA
>JADMIH010000049.1 GCA_015478675.1 Chloroflexota bacterium
TGTTCGCTTGAGAGCTTTTCCATACTCTCAATCTTAGCATTTCCCGCGCCTTGTGGCAACTTATCTGTGGAAGACCCCTTAGGGCTTATGCGTGCTAAATCAAGCAGAGGAAAACGTTGTGCCGCTGATTGGTTTTGGGCCTGAGAAGCCCTGGGCCGTAAGCACTGCCCCCAATTGGGAGTTCTCTTGCTGGGTCCTCATGCACACAGAACCGCTCAATTCGTCTGACGCATAGGCCCTGCAGCTCAGCTCGCGCTGGCTTGACACCCCTGCCGGCCCTACGTATAATTAGCTGTTCACACTGTACCTGGGCCTGTGGCGCAGCGGTAGCGCAGGCGACTCATAATCGCTTGGTCGTAGGTTCGAATCCTACCGGGCCCACCACAACAACCGAGAGTAGCGCACCGGAATAGCCAAGAAAGATAACCATCAGGCTGTTACCTGGCATCTTGGGGTCTTGATGTCAGTTTTAAAGGTAGAGATTATCAATCTGTCGTTGTTGGCCTGTAACCCATGCGAAGCTGAGGTGTGTAATATACCAAAAAGAAACAAAGGCTGGGTACTTGTTGTGACCTAACTACGTAAATCTCGAACCTTCCGCAACGTAAGCCTCTTTCTCCTCATTTTGTTGCTTATCGAGTTCCTCGATGAGTTTGTTTTCGGCGTGCGCGAAGCTGCCTGGCCTCTTATCCGCAATGACCTGGCGCTCGACTACGCGCAGGTCGGTATCCTGCTTGGTCTGCCCAACTTCACAGCCAATCTGATAGAGCCTCTCCTGGGCATCCTGGGCGATGTGTGGCGGCGACGTGTTCTGGTGTTGGGCGGAGGTGTGGCCTTCTGCGTGGGGCTGCTCCTTGTGGCGTCGAGCCAACAATTCCTGATGCTCCTAGCCGCGTTTATCTTGCTTTCTCCTGCTTCGGGAGCTTTTGTGAGCCTTTCGCAGGCCACCTTGATGGACAGCGATCCGTCGCGGCACGAGCAGAACATGGCACGCTGGACCTTCGCGGGATCCGTGGGCGTAGTGGGTGGAACGCTGGTATTGAGCGGCGTCTCCGGCTTCGGCGCAGGTTGGCGCGTCCTCTTCCTGGCGCTTGCCTTACTCACTCTTGTGCTGGTGATTCTGGCCTCACGCTTTCGATTCGCCAATGGGCAGGGCGACATCGTAGAGGAAGAAAGGCCGGCTTTCAAGGAGGGAGTGGCTAATGCCGCTCGCACTCTCAAGCGGCCTGAAGTGCTGCGCTGGCTGGCCCTCCTTGAGTTCTCGAACCTGATGACGGACGTGCTGCTTGGCTACCTTGCCCTCTACTTCGTGGATGTAGCGCACACTACTCCTGAGACTGCCGCCCTGGGCGTCACTATATGGACGGCGCTCGGCCTGCTCGGTGACTTCCTGATGATACCGCTGCTGGAGCGCGTGCACAGCTTGAGCTACCTGCGAGTGAGCGCGCTAATCGAGCTGCTGCTGCTTCCGGCCTTTCTGCTGGTTCCCGAGTTATGGATGAAGTTCGCGCTGGTGGGGCTTCTCGGCTTGTTCAACGCCGGCTGGTATGCCATTCTTCAGGGGCGGCTCTACTCGGCTATGCCCGGCCAAAGCGGTTCGGTGATGGCTGTGGGCAACGTCTTCGGGCTACTGGGTGGGTTGCTGCCAATGGCCCTGGGTTGGGCGGCTCAATATTATGGTTTGGGTGTCACCATGTGGCTGCTTATCATTGGGCCTGTAGCCCTGCTGGTGGCTCTGCCCAGGCGCTCGAAAGATAGTGATCCACCCCCCACGTCGTAAGCTCTTACCTGTCGCACATGTGGAAGGGGTTGGCATCTTATCGCTTTATACTCTGGACTAGGCTGATTTGCGGCTGCATAGTCATTCTGCCGGTTCAGTTGAGGCTGGATAGCAGCACCGTCCTGGTTGCTCCCGCACATCTCTGCTCTCTTGGTCGTCTCTACAGGCCATGGAGCTGCCTTAGGCTTCGCGGGTGCCTATCTCTACCCTCTCTTCTCCCCTGCAAGCAGCGAGTCGGCCAGGGACGACACCAGCCACTGCTCGTATTGCTCTGGCGACCAACCTCGCTCGTGCACCAGCATCCTGTACACCTCAGACGACCCCAACGTCCATAATAGGTCTCTGGCATATTCAACCGTAACCCCTGGGGCCAAAGCGCCTTTGCCTGCCAGTGATACCGCGACCTCGCGATTGTCTTGTAGACGTGATTCACCCAGCGCTTGTCGTAAAGCTGCAAGCTCCGGTTCTGCTGATGCCGCACCTCTCACTATGTCGGCGATATCGGTTGTCCGCTCATGGATACGGCGGTTGATAGCCGCAAAGAGCGCCAGCTGACGGGCGGGGTCTGGCTCGCTGAGCATATTCCGCCACCATGGTCTGCGGTCGAGAGGTTCAGGGCCGCTATCGCCGCGTACCGTGGCTCGGACCAGGGCGTTGAGGAGAGCAAGCTTGGTGCCAAAAATCGCAGTAATAGTGGCGGGCGATACACCCGCCTCTCGTGCTAAGGTGGGAAGCGTAGTGGCGACGTACCCATCCGATCCAAAGAGGCGCTGCGCCGCTGCGAGTATCCGTTCGCGCGTCTCTCGCGCCTGCTCCTCCCGTCTTGGAGACTGATACGTGCGCTTGTTAGTAGATTCGTTCATCACTTCCGTTCATTAGTGTTGACTCGTAATCAATATTAGTGTATGATAACAAGAAGATTATACCACAAAGGGGTACTAGCATGGAAGAGACGCAAAACAAACGGGTAGAGACGGGCGGAGCCGCTAGCGCCGAGACTGATGAGGCATCAGGTGCCGCTTCCCGAGGGATGGCCTGTATGAAGCGCCTGGAGGAAGCTACCAACCAACATGACATAGAGGCCCTTACCCAATGCTTTGATCCAGCCTACGAGAGCGAGTTCCCTGCACATTTGGACAGAGCCTTTCGCGGGCATGAACCGATGCGACGGAACTGGACGCAGATCTTTGCATCGGCGCCCGATATACACTCAACACTGGTGCGAGCCGTTGTGGATGGAGAGACGGTGTGGACGGAATGGGATTGGGCCGGCACACGGGTAGACGGCGAACCGTTTCACATGCGGGGTGTGACTATCCAGACTATACCCGAGGATCGAATTGCCCACGCGTGGCTCTATATGGAGCCGGTGCAGGGAGTTGGCCCGGGCCTCGAGGCTGGTCTGCGGCGCCCCACGCTCACGCCGCGACCCAAAAATAAGCCGGGAGAAGACGCCGATGTTGCATCTCCCGGTGAGAGGCACAGCAAGTAAAGCAAGTAAGGCATGCATCGCATGTGAAACATGCAGAGGGGGTAAGAGATGATAATGATAGCAGGTGGCACCGGAAGGTTGGGGCAGCAGGTAGTGCGGCTGCTGGTAGCAAGGGGCCTCCAGGTGCGTGTACTGACGCGCGAGCCTTCCAGGGCGAAGCATCTTCTTCAGAACGACGTTCAGGCTGGCTTGGTAGAGGTTATGACTGGCGACGTGCGGGACCCTGAGGCAGTGAAGCGAGCCATGTCGGGTGTTCAGAGTGCAATTTCGGCGGTGCATGGCTTCGCGGGCACAGGCGCTGATAATCCTCAGAGCGTGGACTGGCATGCCAACGTTAGCTTGATGCGAGAGGCTCAGAGCGCTGGAATCGAACATTTCATACTGATGTCGATCCACGGTGCAGCCCCGGACCATCGTACAGAGTTGTTCCGCATGAAGTACCTGGCTGAAGAGGAACTACGCGCCAGCACCCTCTCCTGGACTATTATACGGCCCACAGCCTACATTGAAACGTGGGCACAACTGGTAGGAGAGCCTTTGCTCAAGAAGGGTAAGACTACCCTGTTTGGGCGCGGAGACAACCCGATCAACTTCGTTTCAGTGTCAGACGTAGCCTCCTTCGTGGAACTCGCAGTAGTTGACCCTGAGTTGCGCGGCAAGGTCGTAGAAGTTGGTGGGCCGCAGAACTTGAGCATGAATCAATTCGCGGATACGTTCGAGCAGGTGACCGGAAAGGCAGGCAAGATAAGTCACATACCTCTACCGATGATGCGTATAATGTCGGTTCTCATGAAGCCTTTGAACCCCACAGTGGCGCGACAAATCGGCTCAGGGGTGATTATGGATACTAAGAAAATGTCGTTCGATGCCACGGAGAGCCGCCGCCCTTATCCAACTGTCCCACTCACGAGTCTGACGGGTGTAATCAAGCGAGATTACGTCAGTGGGTAGGGGCATTATAGCAAGATATATGGTGTGCTGGGCGCTGCTCCTCTGAGCCAGGTGTGACATGGCTTTGATAGTGAGCTTACGGCAGCGGCTTAGTGTCGTCGGAAGATAACAGTGGCCACGGAGCGCAGACCCAACCGCCACTACAGTAGCAGTGCTACCCTGCGGCCACCGAATCAGACGCCTCTGCCCCACCCTGCGAGCGATAGTAGCCCATCGTCGGGTGATACCCCCACGTTCTCTGCTCGCGTTCTTGGAGCTAACCTTCGTCTGCCTCGTCGAGACGTTCAGGGTTGTCCACCCCTATAAGCCTGTTCCAGAGAACGTAGTCTACCTCGCTCTTGGGCACATACCAGTTGTTCGTGGCGGCTTGCATGCCGTCTTTACCTGTGACCTCTTCGGGGTTGCGCTCCCGCAAGTCAATGTATGTAGAGCCTGCATGAAGATGCGTGCCTGGTGGCAAGACGGGTATCTGCTTTAGCTCATCGTTGGTGAACTGCTGCAACTTATTATGCAGATCCTTTATGTCGTAGGCTGTGCTGATGTTGCCGTCTTTGGCGGGGTATATTCCGGCCATGATATTCGGGTGAAGGTCTTCGTCGAACTGGTCGGCGGTGCCACCTTCCTGGGGTGTTCTCTCTCGTTCGGGCGTTCTGTCCATCATATCAGTGTCCTTCGGTGCCGCGATCCGCGTTGGAGTCGCTGCCGCTGCGCCCGCCGCTTATATCCGCGTCGCGTGCTCGTGTGCTGTTCTCGATGCTCGGCTTGTTGCGAGTGTCGTTATCCCACTCGCGCCTGGCAGCCTGCGCCCGTTTGTTGTCAGCTTTGTGATCGGCTGCCTCCTCCTTGTAAGTCTCCTCTTTCTTGGGAGCACCGGTGGTTATCGTCACACTCTTGGAGGGGTTGTTTGGTCCCTTCGACACATCTTTGTCGTCGGAGTCGTTGTTGTGCTGGCCTTGCTTTGCCACTGTAGTTCCTCCCCGTAGCTCTTCCACTTATCCTTTGTTGCTACCCTCGCCTGCTACCCTCGCCTGCGGCATAGCACGCGTCTGGCTCTTAGTGCCGCCCTTGTGCTTGATCTTTGGAGCGTTAGGATCACGCTCATCGCCATGCTTCGGTGAGTCTATGCTACTTACTTGTTCCTCTCCTTTTTTGACCATTTCACACCTCTTCCTAGCTTTTCTAGCAATATATGTGCCCGCCGGTTGCCGGGTCTGAGCAACTCATAAAAGGTGAAGGGTGAGAGATTACGGATGTGGAACTCCACCCGTAATCTCTCACCCTTCACCCATCTCTTTCAGCTTGTGAGCGTTGTGCCTTTACAAAGCTGGCTATTTGACTGTGAGGGTGCCCTTCATTCCTTTGTCTGCGTGCCCTGGTACGTTGCAGAGTATCTCGTAAGTGCCAGGCTGGAGATCGACAGCCAGGGTCTGGGTGCCTTCGCCGCTCGTGAAGGTAGAGGTCTTGCCTATCTCGGTGCCATCTTTGCTAATCGATAGATTGTGCCCGAACTTGCCGGTGTTACTTACCATGAACTCCACCTTGCCCGACGGTATGGCCAGGTTGTTGGGAGTGATTGCCCACTCGCTGAGGGTGACGCCAACCTGGTTGGCGGCCTTTGTAGCGGCGCTGGGCGGAGCGGTAGAGTTGTCGGAATTAGGGACGGCTGTGTTCTCAACGGCGGCAGGTGGTGCCTGGGTGGTGGGCGTGGACGTGGACGTGGACGTGGCGGCTGTTGTGCCGCAGGCGGCCAGGGCTGTGCTCATGATGATCAAAAGCAACGCAGCCGTGATTGCATGCTTGAAGTTGCTTACCTTTTTGAGCGCGGGATTCATCGTTTGCATGTTAGCGATTTTCCTCCTGAGTACGGTTTGATGTTGGCAGTTCATAACGCGTGGTCCTATCCGCTAGTCGTTACCCAGTATACGATAACGCAGCCTGGCAACGAAAGCCGGATCGGGTTGGGATGCCTCTGCGTTGAGGCTGTTGAGGTTGGCCGCCATTTGCAGCAGGGCCATCTGCTCGGCGCTAACCTCTGCCGGTTTCGCCGGTGGTGCGGAGCCGCATCGCCCCCGGCGTGTGCGCTCTATCTCCTTGTTGAGCCACTCTTCTTCTGTAGACATAATCTCTTCTTGTCTCTGGAGTTTGGCTGTTGTTATCTTTACACAGTAGCGCTCGCTGCTCCAAACGCTCTCCTTAGTATAATACGTATACTGTTACATGCACAGATCTCTCTACTTTTCACTATAGGTTTGCTCGAAGGCTTGCCTCCTCTCTGTAACTGTTCAGATTTAGAGTAGAACAAAGTTCAAGAGATAACTGTGCGGGCGTGCCCTCACCCCCCCAGCCCCCTCTCCCCTTGTGGGAGAGGGGGCCTTTCTCCCTGGTGAGTATCGGCGGCTATGCCCCTAACGGGGATCCAAGGGTGTCGCCTGGCTCTTCCCATGCGCAAAGCCCCCTCTCCCATGAAGGGAGAGGGGCATGGGGTGAGGGTAGTTGGGGGTGAGGGCACGCCCGCGCATATGCCCCTTGAAGATTGCTCCACCCTTACTCTGAACAGCTACTCCTCTCTTACACATTGGCACCTATCCTCGTCTACGATACAATAAGAACACTAAGAGGTGCAACCCACCAACACGGCTGGAGGAGTAAAGATGATACAACACATCATGCTCTGGAACTACCGCGATGAAGTCCCTGAGGAGGAGCGCGCGCGCCTTGAGAGCGCTTTTCGGGCTTTGCCTTGCAAGATTACAGCTCTCAATAGGGTTGAATTAGGGCCTGTGGTTGGCGGGCGCAACCAGTCGTTCTCGCACTGCTTCGTGATGCACTTTGACGACCAGGCGGCTCTGGCGGAATATGCCGATAATCTTGAGCACCTGCGCGTGGCAGCCCCTTTCAAGGAAGCATGCGCGGCACAGGTAGCGATCGACTTTGAGGAGCAGCATGGGTAACCTAGGCTGGCCCGATCTCCTCGTGATCGGAATCGTGGTCTTGTCTGCGTACGCGGCAACCAGGCGCGGCTTTATATCAGTGATGATTGCCCTGGTGGGCTTCGTCGTGGCCCTGGTAATTTCCTTTGCCTTTTACCCGGTAGCCTCGGTGTGGCTCTCAGGGCAGTTTGGTTGGTCTCCTGTCTGGAGCAAGCCTGCGGCGTTCGCCGGGCTGTGGGTGCTTGTCGCGATGGTTTTCGGCATATTGCAGCGCGTCTCTACGCGCCTTGGTTATCGCATACAGGAGAATCCCGCTAACCGCCTGCTGGCAATCGTGCCGGGGGCTTTGCAGGGGCTAATCAGCGCCGCTTTGCTTGTTACGGTGCTGGGCTTGCTGCCGTTGCCGGGTAATGCTCGCGATCAGGTAGTGCGCTCGCCTATCAGTGGTACCCTCGTCTCTGCTATGCTGACTGTAGAGCGGCCTTTTGAGTGGGTCTTTGGCCCCGCGGCAACCCAGTCGCTGGGATTCCTTACAGTTGACCCAGCAGGCATATCCGGCCTCCCTGGTGCGACGCCAAGCGCTGGTGAAGCAAAGGAAGGACCGGTCAAGCTTGGGTTCACTGTCGCGGATGCAAAGCCTGATGTTGCTGCTGAAGAAGGGATGCTGGCGATGCTGAATCAGGAGCGTACGAGTCGGGGTCTCGGCGCTTTGACGATGGACCCGGCTTTACGGCAGTTAGCGCGTACACATGCCGATGACATGTTCAAAGATGGCTATTTCGCCCACGCTACCCCTGAAGGCCTCGACCCCTTTGCCAGGATGCGTGCGGCACAAATAGCTTTTACCTGGGCAGGAGAAAACCTCGCGCTGGCCCCTACCCTCCAGATCGCCCACGACGGCTTGATAAACTCGCCAGGCCACCGTGCCAACATATTAAACGAACAGTTCCGCAAGGTGGGCATCGGGGTCCTTGATGGCGGGGCCTATGGCAAGATGTTTGTGCAGGAGTTTACTGATTGAGCAATGCAATAGGCGCTTCCCGGTATTCCCAGTAATCGGGGCTAGATCAGCTGCCCCGTAGAATACTCCGTAGGTATATCCCAGGTGAGGCCGTATTCCAGCCTGGCCCTGACCCCCTCGCGTATTTGCTGCCAATCTTCTTCGGGCACTTTTATAAAGGTCTCAACGACGGCTGGGTCGAAGGTGGTGCCGCTTTCTTTGAGGAGTATATCTACGGCCTGACTGTAAGTGCGCGCCGGGCTGTAAGGCCGCTCGGAAGTGACAGCATCAAAGGCGTCAACCACAGTGAAGATACGCGCTTCGAGAGGTATCTCCTGACCCTTCAGGCCACATGGATAGCCTGAGCCATCCCAGTGCTCATGATGGTAGCGCACAATAGGTAGCGCATCCTTCAGGAAGTCTATAGGCTTGAGGAGCTTGTAGCCCAACTCAGGGTGAGCGCGCATCTCCGACCATTCACTTTCTGTAAGGGGGCCGGTCTTCCTCAATATCGCGTCGGCCACGCCTACTTTGCCCACGTCGTGCAAGAGTGCACCCTGCTCTATCACCTTTAGCTTCGCTGGATCTGTGATGCCCATGGCCCGGGCTAATCTCAAGGTGAAGCCCACTACCCTGTTGCTGTGGCCGTGAGTGGCGCTATCCCGCGAGTCGAGCAAGCCGACGAGCGATTGCAGCGTCATCTTGTACGTCTTTTGCAGTTCGCTGTACGCCTCAGTGAGTAGCTCGGCTTTTCGCCGCTCCTCTTCGTAGAGGCGGGCGTTTTCGATAGCTACAGCCGCGGCGTCAGCAAGCGCCTCCAGAAGCTTCAAATCCTCCTTGTTGAAATCAGCGCCTGATGTCTTGTCGAGTACCTCGACCACGCCAACTGTATGGTCCTGTAGCCTGAGGGGTACGCAGACGAGCTTCCTGGTGATGTACCCTGTTTGCTTGTCTATCTGGCCCGAAAAGAAAACGCTCTGCTGGGTATCATTCTCGATGTAAGGTGTACCGCGCAAAGCAACCATGCCCGCTATACTGCGCTCGTCAATGGGTATAGTTACACCTTTGATCTGTGCCGACGCACCCCCCGAAGCTACTTCAAAGGTTAGATTGCGCCCGCTCTGGTCCACGAGCATAAGAGCGCCGCCGCGCGCCTCCATCATTTCGGCTGCGGAAGCCACGATCCTACCGAGTAGCTTGTCAAGGTGTATTATGGAGTTGAGCGACCGGACAATGTCGTACAACCGCGAGAGGCGGTAGAAGGCATCTTGCCCGTTGAGAGGTTTGAGCGGGCCGGTGATATTCAGGTCCATAGGCTGAGAGTCCAGATGACGCAACGCTGGTAGTTGATCACGACTATGCTTCAATGCTAAGTGTCTCGCGCGCTACCTGTCAGAGATAGCATCCTTCAGGCAGATAGTTACCATGCAGCGTTTACTTACATCAATAGAAATTATATCATAGCGTGGCGGCGTTTCATATAGTACCGCTGTACTTAGAGCGGTAACGCGTTCGGCACCCTTTTCTCCTACTTGAGGGGTAGACGCGTGAAACGTGAGTGATTACAGAGATAATATCTTTACCTTCTACCCAATGCTCACTATGCCATGTAACTGTTCAGATATAGGGTGGAGAGAGAGGGAGCTAGCCTGGCCCCCTCTCCCTTGATGGTAGATATACTCCCCAGCAATAAAGCCCCCTCTCCCTTCATGGGAGAGGGGCATGGGGTGAGGGTGCGTAAGGGTACGCCTCCACAGCTACTCCTTGAAGATTGCTCCACCCTTACTCTGAACAGTTACTATGCCATGAGTCCTTGACCCCCGAACCCCCTTTGTGATACCATTCACCATGTACTGAAGCTACAATTACCCGTATTGCGCGTAGGAGAAGAGACGATTGAATATAATAGTGTGTATGAAATCGGTGCCGGAGACTACTGCCGAGAAGCGGCTCCTCCCGGACGGCACTCTTGATCGCGCAGGCGTGCCTGCGGTGATCAATCCCTGGGATGAATATGCCATAGAAGAAGCTTTGCGTATTCGTGAGAGTGGCGACGGCTCAGGCGAAATTGTGCTTCTCTGCATGGGGCCTGTCGGTAGCGCTGAGACTATTCGCAAAGGGTTGGCTATGGGCGCTGACCGTGCTCTGCACATCAGCGACCCCGCGCTGCACGGTTCTGATATGTGGGCCACAGGGAAAGTGCTCGCCGAGGCTCTCAGAAAGCAGCAGTTTGATCTGGCCCTCTTTGGCTCGCAAAGCACCGATGCGGGCGGTGGGATGGTCTACAACATCGTAGCCGAGATACTCGGTTTGCCTGCGGTTACATGGGTCAATGAGATCGAAGTTACAGGCGGCAAAGTGCGCGGTAAGCGCGGCAGCGACATCGGCTATGACGTGGTTGAAGCGCCGTTGCCCTCGGTCGCCTCAGTCACGCAAACCGCTCATGAGCCGCGCTATCCCTCCCTACCCGGTATCATGAAGGCCAAGAAGAAGGAAATCGCCACGATGAGTCTGGCTGACCTCGGTGTTGAAGCGTCGCAGGTGGGCCTCTCTGGGGCAAAGAGCGATGTCACCGGCTCAGAGAGACCGCAAACGGCTCGTGCCAGGCAGACAATCAAGGCTGAAGACCCGGCGGCTACTGCCTCTGCGATAGCTGATTTCCTGGAGAGCCGGAAGCTTATTTAGAGGCCGTAGAAAATTAGCAGTTACTAATTACGAGTTAGTCGCAGGCCGATAGGTGATGATGACAATAGCGGGCATTTTGTAGCTCGTAGTTACCCTTCTCAGGAGGAATTGTGGCAACGAACAACGACGTTTGGGCGATTGTGGAGACCGGGGACGATGGCAAGCCTAAGAAGCTCGGCCTTGAGTTGGCGAGCTTGGCGGCTCAGTTAGCAGG
The DNA here is from genome assembly GCA_015478675.1 of Chloroflexota bacterium. The sequence goes on from JADMIH010000049.1 coordinate 11,053, forward strand.
GCAGTACGGCGGGCAAGGCGGCGCTGTTGTCATTGGCCCCCGTGCGGCTGCCGAGGCTGTGGGGCAGTACGGAGCGGCGACAGTATTTTACTGCGCCGATGAACGCTGTAAGTCGGATATCGTTGGGCCCGCGGCGGCGGTATTCTCTTCCCTCATTAGCCGGCATAACCCGAGGCTGGTGCTTCTGCCTGCTACCTTCCTCGGCAGGGACTGGACGGGGCGGATATGCGGCAAGCTGGGCCTGGGCATCGAGGCTGACGTTACAGAGATTACTGTACAAGACGGCAAAGCCACTACAGTTACCCCCGCCTTCAACGGCTCGCTGCGTGTGAGCAGCCAACTCAAGAACGAAGGAGAGCAGACGGGGCTGGTGCTCGTGCGCCCCGGCGCGGGCACAGCACAGCGCGGTGAAGGCGGCCCCGCCAACATTCAGGAAGTGCAGGTGCCGGGCGATGTAGCCCCTGGCATGACCGTTGTGGAAAGGGTGGAGGAGAAGGGCGGAGTTCCCGACCTTGCGGGCGCTCAAGTTATCGTGGCGGGTGGGCGCGGCCTCGGCAGCGCCGATAAGGTTAGCCTTGTGCGCGACCTGGCGGAGAGCCTCAACGGTGCTGTGGGCGCTACGCGCGCCATAGTTGACATGGGCTGGATACCCTATGCCTATCAGGTAGGCCAGACCGGTAAGACTGTCCGCCCCAAACTCTATCTGGCTGTAGGCATTTCGGGCGAGATACAGCACAAGGTAGGGATGCAGACCTCCGGCACTGTAGTGGCGATCAATAAGGACCCGAATGCACCTATCTTTCAGTTCTCGGACCTGGGTGTGGTAGGCGACTTGCATCAAGTAGTGCCCGCTCTTATAGCGGAAATACGGCGGCGCAAGGGATAGAGCCATTACACGTTGTATCCGGTGGTAAGCTGCGGGGTGAGCCGCTGGATATAACCTGTAATCTCTGCGGCGGTAGCAATTCTTCTGGCACAAATTGTGCTTCCTGATATGGGGCTTGATAAAGGTGGAAGGGCAAACCAGGCTAGCCGAAGCTAGCTTATTCTCCCACTTACTGATAAGGAGGCCTCTAACAATGGCAGAAGACAAGAAGAAAGATCTGATTACCAAATATTTGGCAGATATGATAGGTGTGGAAGGTCACATCTATCAGGCAATTGACAAGCAGGTAAAAGAGACAAAGGATGAGCAGGACATCAATCCTAAGCTGGTGGAAATCAGCGCTACACTTGAGCAGCATGTGAACTCCCTGCGTGCTCGACTTCAAGCTCTCGGCGGGAAAGAGAGCGGCCCTGTGAAAGAGCTTGGCGCGTCGGTGCTCGGTGTGGCTGCGGGCCTGATTGACAAAGTACGATCCGAGGAGGTGTCTAAGGACCTGCGTGACGACTACACCGCCCTCGGCTTGAGCAACATCAGCTATGTGATGATGATGACCACCGCGCTCGCCTGCAATGACAATGAGACAGCGCAGCTTTGCTCGCGCAACCTCAAAGACAACGCCAGGTTCACCAGGGAGATCGGCGGCCTCATCCCCTACGCTGTAGTGCGCGACCTCAGCGACCTGACCGATCTTAATCCTCAGGCGGTTGAGCAGGCAAGGCAGATGTCCGGCGATTCCTGGAAGCCGTAAAAGTCTGCTTTCGCTCGCGTGTAGACAGGCTGGGCGGCGGGACCTCTCACCCCAACCCCTTCTCCCATCAGGAGAAGGGGCTTTCCTTGCCATTGGGATAAGCCGTTGCCCTACTCTTTTGAGACGTAGCTGCGCAGATTGGGCACGATGTAGCTTATTACCGCGGTGACTACTATTACGCCGATTCCGCCCAATACGATAGCAGGGCCGAGGCCGATCACCTGGGCTGCCAGGCCCGCTTCCATATCGCCTAACTGCGGACCGCCCATGTAAAAGACCATGTTTACCGAAGTCATCCGCCCGCGCAGCTCGTCGGGTGTGGAGAGTTGGCGTATCGTCTGGCGCATGACCATACTTACGGTGTCGGCAGCGCCGGTGCCCGCGAGCGCAAGCACAGTTACCCAGAAGAGCGAGGAGACGCCAAAGAGTATTGTCGCCAGGCCATAGAAGACAATCGAGATAATCACCACGATGCCTTGCCGCCGCACATGGCCTATCCTTGCCATCACCAGCCCCGCCATCACCGCACCGATTGCAGGTGCAGCATAGAGGATGCCCCAGTACTGGCGGTCTACACGTAATATGTTCTCGGCAAAGGCGGGAAGGAGCACCATCGCCGCGCCGAAGAAGGTTGCAAAGAAATCGAGGGTCATTGTTGACATAATAATAGGAGCTTTACGAAGGAAGCGCAGCCCCTCCAGCGCCGCCTTGAAGCTGATGTCGCGTGTAGCTTCTTGCTGTGGGCGGGCTTTCATCACAAAAACAGCGAAGATCACAGCGGTGAAAGAGAGGGCATCTATCCAGTAGATAATGGCAAGCCCCGTAGAGTGCAAAGGCAGGAATAAGCCGCCGAGCATTGGACCTACTATAGTTGCCACTTGCATGACTATAATGTTGAGTGACAAAGCGTTAGCGAGATGGCGGCGCGGCACAAGATTCGGTACGAGCGCCGAGCGAGCCGGGTTATCAAAAGCAAGAGCCGCCGCGCCAAGCGCACTGACGCCGTAGACGATCGGCGCCGAGACCCAGCCGAACTGTGTGGAGAGCGCCAGTGTCAGCGAGGAAAGAGCCATCACAGATTGCGTGGCCATCAGCAAACGTCTGCGGTCAAGCGCGTCTGCAATTACTCCGCCGAAAAGAGAAAGAGCCAGCACAGGTAAAAGCCTGAAGAGTCCAAGCAAGCCAAGCGCGGCGTAGTTATGCGTAAGGTCCCAAAGCTGTACCCCAATCGCCACGACGCGCATCTGGCTGCCCGCCTGTGAAACGAAACCTCCTGCCCATAGCAGGCGAAAATCATGGTGTTGTAGCGCTTGCCAGGGAGAGCCTCTCGACGGCGCTTCCGAGGCGATGGTGCCCCCCTCAGCGGTAGCAGTCGCAGCGTTAGGGCTGTTGATGCTCATCCCGTGCCCGTCGGGCACAGCTTGCAGCTCAGGAGCCTGTTGTGCATCCCTTTCTTGTACACTCATTGTAAAATTGTACTCTAAAGCTGTTATGTAGGTCCAACTTACCGCCTGCAGTAAATGTTCAGAACATGGGTAGAGCAACCTTCTTGGGGCATCTGTGCGCCCGGCACCCGCCCTCACCCCCTGTGGGAGAGGGGCATGGGGTGAGGGCAGGTGAGGGTGGCGGCATACAGATACCTCTTGAACCTTGCTCTACCCCAGCTCTGAGCGTTTACCGCCACACGCCGCCATCCCCATGCATTGTGGTATAATATCAGGCTGGTGCCTGTAGAATGGTATTGCCAGGAAGGAGCAATTTGCTTTCATGCTCATAAAGGTAGACATGCACTGTCACACGCGCTTGAGCAAAGACTCGCTCAACGATCCGCGCAAGCTCGTGCAGGTGGCCGCTGAGCGCGGCTTGGGCGCGCTGTGCGTCACCGACCACAACATGCTGGCTAATTCGCTTGCCCTCTCCAGGATGGCCGATTTACCTATCAAAGTGATACCCTCGGAAGAAGTGAAAAGCTCTGAAGGCGAGATCATCGGCTACTTTTTGTCCGAGTTAGTGCCCAAGGGCCTCAGCCCTGAAGAGACTGTAAAGCGGATCAAAGGGCAGGGGGGTTTGGTGGGTATACCCCACCCATTTGATACGATGCGCTCAGGCAGCCGGATACAAACGCCTGCACTCGACAGGCTGGTGCAGGCCGGGCTGGTTGATATTCTTGAAGTCTTTAATGCGCGTGCGGTGAAGGCTGCTGACAACGAAAGGGCGCTGGAGTATGCACGGGAGCACGACCTTGCGATGTCGGCAGGCTCTGACGCTCACACTCTGGTAGAGGTGGGGCGTGCATACGCAGAGGTGACGCCTTTCAGCACACCGGCCGAGTTTCTCGCCGGGTTGCGAGCAGGCAATGTGCATGGCAACTTAAGCAGCAGGTTCATCCATCTGGGTAGCACCTGGGCGCGTCTCGCCAGGACTATTCCCGGTGTCGGGAAGTAAATTACGAATTACGCATTACGAGTTAGGATAAGCTGACAGAAGAAATGATAGAGAACAGCGTAGCACGTAACTCCGAGAAGCAGATAATATGACACAGTTTAAGAGCCAGGGGAAAATAGATAAGGTCGTGCCGGGGAGCCTGGCCGCCAGAGCAGGGATCGTGGAGGGCGACAGGCTACTCTCGATCAATGGTAAGCCGGTGAAGGACGTGGTCGCGTACCAGTTCGGCCAGGTAGACACACGTGTAACTATAGAGGTAGAGCGCGAAGGCCAACCGATTGTCTTCACTATCAGGAAGCCTGAGCAGCAAGATTTGGGCTTGGAGTTTGTAGACCCCACCTTTGACGGCATCAAGCGATGCAATAATCACTGTCCCTTCTGTTTTGTTGACCAGAACGCACCTGGCCTGCGCCGCACTCTGGACATCAAAGACGATGATTTTCGCTATTCTTTTCTCTACGGTGGGTTCATTACCCTCACCAACCTCAAAGAGAGCGATTGGCAGCGCGTCGCCGAGGAGCGGCTTTCTCCTCTCTACGTGTCGGTACACGCCACTGACACGGCAACCCGGCGCCAATTGCTGGGCAATCCTAAAGCCCCCGAAATCGTGCCTCAGCTACAACGCCTGGGCGATATGGGTATACAGGTTCACACCCAGCTTGTTCTTTGCCCCGGCATCAACGATGGAGAGCAGCTAGATCGCTCGATCAGTGAATTGTCGGCGTTGTACCCGCATGTGCAGACTGTTGGAGTGGTGCCTGTTGGTCTCACTCGCTTTCGCAAGAACAACCACTACCAGATCAAGCTGGACATCCGGCCTTATCGCTCCGAAGAAGTAGGCGCTGTAATAGACCAGATAGAAGGTTGGCAGCGACGCCTGCGCGCTGAGATCGGCACCAACTTTGTCTATCTCTCGGATGAATGGTATATTCTGGCGGGCAGAGAGATGCCGAGCGCCGCAGCGTACGAGGAGTTTCCGCAGTTGGAGAATGGTGTGGGTATGGTGCGCCAACTACTCGACGAGTCGCGCAAAACAGCGAGGAAGCTGCCTGTGCAGATTGACACACCGGTGAGCGTTGTGCTCGTTTGCGGTGAGATGCCCGCTCCTTCTCTTGAGCGTGCGCTAGCCCCTTTGAGGCGAGTAGAAAACCTTGACCTGCGGCTCATAGTGGTAAAGAATAACACCCTCGGTGGAAACGTAGCATCTTCGGGCCTCTTGTTTGGGGACGAAGTAATGCAGCATCTGCGTTATCATGGCGCGAGCGGCGCAGAGCCTGCCGACCTGGTCTTCCTCCCCCGTCGCATGTTCGATTTCACGGGGGTACGCACTTTAGATGAGTGGACATTCGATAAGTTCCAGTCTGCGCTCAACCGCCCCGTGATAGCCGCCAATTGGACCCACGACATCTGGCAAGGGGTCCAAAAGCGTCTGAATGGCGACGATTGCTATACCAGGCCGCCTGAGCTTGTACGGGCAACACAGCTGGGGTAGATCCGTGTTGCGTAGTACGTACTGCGTAAACTATAGAGATGCTCTACACACCACCCACAATCCCTTACATGTTATGAATCAGTATAGCTCCTGCTGCATATCCCTTACATGATTGAAGCCTGGCAGGAGGCCGCATTCGGCAGTCTCATCCTCCTCCGTAACCGTTCAGAACAGGGGTGGAGGCGGCTAGCCCCCTCTCCCTTCATGGGAGAGGGGCATGGGGTGAGGGTGCGTTGGGGGTGAGGGTAGGTGAGCGCTACTCCTTGCAGATTGCTCCACCCCAACTCTGAACTCTTACCCTCCTCCAGCTTTTTGACAACATTCGCGCCGAGTGGTACAACGGACTATCTTATATCTAACGACAGAGGAGAGGATTCACCTGTATGCTTGCGATCAAGAATGGACGTGTGTTACCTATGACCCAGGATGCCTCTGGGCGAGATCATCTCTGGGAGCGCGGCACCGTGCTGGTAGGCGATGATGGTAAGATAGCGGCTGTTGGCTCGGTTGATGAGGTTGTTGTACCCCAGGGCGTGGAGACCGTAGACGCGGCGGGTAGGGTTGTCACACCTGGTTTTATTGATGCTCACACTCACGTCGGAATCGGTGAGCTTGCGATTGGCCGTGAGGGCGCTGACACCAACGAAAGTAGCGACCCGGTAACGCCGCAGGTGCGCGCCATAGACGCCATTTACCCCGGCGATAGCGCCTTCGCTGATGCTCTTTCAGCGGGTATAACGGCTGTGAATGTTATGCCCGGCAGCGGCAACGTTATCGGCGGCCTCGCCGTGCTCCTCAAGACCTATGGCTCCCGTATCGACGAGATGGTGGTGCGCCACCCAACCGGCCTTAAAGCTGCCATGGGCGAGAACCCCAAGCGCAATCATGGCGACCAGAAGCGGATGCCTACCACCCGTATGGGCATAGCTGCGCTGATGAGAGAGAACCTGGTCAAAGCCTCTAACTACCTTCAAAAGCGCGATGCCAGTGAGCTTCAGAACGATCCTACGAAACCTTTTGACCGCGATCTCAAGATGGAGTCTATAGCTATGGTGCTGCGCAAAGAGATCCCTGTACGCTGGCACGCGCACCGCTCTGATGATATTCTTACTGCCCTGCGTATACGCGATGAGTTCGGCTTCAATATGGTGCTAGACCATGCAACAGAGGCGCATTTGCTCCCTGATGAGCTTACCAGGCGCGACATACCTGCTGTGGTGGGGCCCACTCTCACCGCCAAGTACAAGGTAGAGTTAAAGAACCGCAACCTTGCCACTCCTGGTTTGCTTATGAGGGCAGGTGTGAAGGTGGCTCTCACTACCGACCACTTTGTGGTGGCTATACAGTTCCTGCCTCTATCTCTTATTATGGCTGTAAAGGCGGGGCTTGCTCGCGATCAAGCGCTGAAGGTGGTGACAATCAATCCCGCGGAGATACTTGGTGTGTCAGATCGTATAGGTTCTCTGGCTGTGGGCAAAGACGCTGATCTAGTTGTCTGGTCGGGTGACCCGCTTGATGTCTACCAGCGCCCAGAGAGGGTATTCGTAAATGGCAAGCAGGTCTTTGAGTACCACCCGGAATAAAGAAAAACCAGGCTCTGAACGGTAGCATCATGAAATGTGAAGAGTGTTGCGTATTGAGTACTGAGTGGGGCGCAAAGATGCTCCAGCCGCAACCCCTTACGCACTACTCGATACGCACTAGATAGAGGTAGAGCCATGCTAACCGATTTGCGCCCTGCGCCTCTCTTCGCCACTGCCTGGGGCGTGCTTCTCGACTTTGTTTACCCACCTCGCTGCGGCGGCTGCGACAGGCGGGGCAGCCCTCTTTGTGAGCAATGCCGCCACTCCGTCATGCCTGTCAATGCCAGGCTCGACCTTTCAACTCCAGAGTTGATTATCTCCGCCGGGTTATTTCAGGGTCCTCTACGCAATGCTATTCACAACCTGAAGTACTCAGGGGATAGAAGCCTGGTGAGGCCACTCGCCCTGCTAATCTCTGATACTCTCGCTACAGAAGATGCCGCAGAACTGGATGGCGACTCGCTTGCGCTGGTGCCTGTGCCTCTCCACCCTGCTCGCCGCAAAGAGAGAGGCTTCAATCAGTCTGAGTTAATCGCCCGCGAGCTGTCAAAAATCACAGGCTGGCCCGTAGAGAGAGGATTGGTACGTAGCCGCAATACGCGCTCGCAAGTGGGGCTTCATCCTGAAGAACGGCTGGCGAATGTGCGGGATGCTTTCGCCTGGGAGGGCGGGGCAGTGCCTGCGCGTCTGCTGCTAATAGACGATGTATGCACAACGGGCGCTACACTGGGGCAGTGCGCCGAGGTGCTAATGCGTGCAGGGGCACAACAACTGTACGCGGCCACAGTAGCACGCGCCGCCTCCGGCGGAATCGCGAATTGGCAGTTATGAGTTACTGATTACAGCAACCCGGTTCGCAATTGCTGGTTCACGATTCCGCCGTAGGCGCTCAAATGTCTCCATGCACCCGTGCGAAAGACCAGCGCAGGTCTACCAGGTCAGAGGGCACTTTGAGGGCTTTACCGAGTTGGGGAGCAACGCCCACCCGGTAGTTGTCTTTTACCACTTTGAGCGGCACCAGCAGGCACGCGGCTATCAGTTGAGCTTCGCGCTCATCGCGCTCTCTCGACCAATCGCTCGTCTTGCAGACGAAAAGCTGATGTGGCTGATTGGCTATTACGTGGGCAAGCTCGTGGGCAACGGCCATTCGCTGCCACGACAAATCGAGATTCTTGTTGATCCCCATGTGCATGCCGGCGGGCCGGATCATTGTAAAGCCCATCGTCATCGGCGTAAAGTTGTGCTTCCTGACATCGAAGCGGTCGAGAAGGGGGCCGAGGTCCACAGGAAAGCGCGAATGAAGCCTGTGGCGCGCTATGAGGAAGTCAACTGTGTCAATTATCTCTTCGTTGAGGGTGCTCACTTATCTGCTGTCTCCTCACGAATAATGCGGCGTAGCTCACCGGCTATTATCTCGCGATCTCTCTTCGGCAGACCTTCCAGCGTTGCTGAAAAGTGCTCTATGATCAGCTCGATAGCAGGATCGGACGCCAGCATTAGCTGCTCTAAGCCAGCCGCCTGGTATAACTGTGTGGTTGGCACTGAGAGCGCACCCGCGATGCGGTTGAGCACCTCATAGGAAGGCGCTTTGTACAGCCCGCGCTCCAGCTTGGACAAGTAGCCGCTGCTGACGTGCGCTGAGCTTGCGAGAGCTTCCTGGCTGAGGTTGCGCTCTTGCCTGAGTTGTCTGACTACGGGACCTATCATCTGTGAGTTAGTAATTATGAATTAGTGACTATGAGCTGGCGTGGTGCAACCGACAATTCATAATGCGTGAAGCGGTAAGTAATTCCGCCGCAGGCGGTGAAGGCGGCGTATTATACCACAAAATTGTAGAAGTGTGAGGGAGGCGGGTGGGTAACTGTTCAGAGTAAGGCATGACCCTGCGGGTCACCATTACCGATGAAAATACGAGTGATTTAGCACCCTCTATACTACTACCCTTCTCATTTTTAGAGGAGTTGGGGTGCGGGGCCAAGCCCTTGATGGGGTTACAGGAGCCAAGCCCTTGTGCACTCATAGGAGTAAAGCCCCCTCTCTCTTCATGGGAGAGGGGCATGGGGTGAGGGTGGGGACACCCCGCACCCCTGTTCTGAACACTTATCGGAGTGGCTCGCAAGGCGATTACATCTAAACGTTCCTATGCGCTGCCGGCAGCCTTACCGCTGGTGGGAATATCAGGGTTGTAGCTGGGGTGGTGGCGGGGCGTAGCGAGCTGCCTGGGCGAACGCCTGAGTAGCTTCGGCTTGCTGGCCCGCGCCCTGGTAGGCGCGCCCTAACGTCATCCACGCTTCGCCAAGCTGCGGGTCGAGCTTTGTGGCCGAGAGCGCGGGGTCAATTGCCTGCTTATAGAAGCCTCTCCGTATCATACTCTCTGCCAGCATCTGGTCGGGCGCTGCCCAATCGGGCTGCAATGCGCTCGCAGAACGGAAGGCCATTTCTGCATCGTCCAGTGCATGCGCACGCTCGGTGGCGGCCATATAAGCCAGCCCTAGCTGGTAATAGGTAATGGCATCGCTCTCATCTATGGTTGTGGCGCTTTCGAGCAGCTTTATTGCTGCATCATAGCGCCCTGCCTTGTACTCAGCGACCCCTTTATCGCGGAGGGTTTTAGCATCTCCTGATGCCGAGGCCGGTAGTTCAGTAGGTTGCCCTTGAGCATACTGCTGGTTTTGTTGTGGACCGGGTTGGCTACTTTGGTTGCCGGCAGGGTCGGTACCCTGCGGAGCCTGCTCGGCGGATTGGCCCGCGAAAAGGCTTGAGAGCCATGAGGTAGATGCCAGTGCATAGCTGCCCCCTATCAGCACACCCGCCGCCAGCAGTGAAAATATCGCCAGCAGAATGCCTTTACGCAGCCCTATCCTGAGCTTCGAGCCGAAGGTAGGCGCCATGCGCGGGGCGGCGGCGTGCTGGCCCATCCCTGATGGCTCCGGCTGCGGCTCAGGCCGCTCGTCAAGAATCTCAGGAGAGGTGGGCTGCGTGGTTAGCCTGGCTAGCCAATCTATCTCATCCTCCTCCTGCTCAGAGGCAGCAGGCGTAACAGGCCGTAGCAGCTCCAGGTTGCCTGTGCTCAGCCTATTAGTAGGCAACTCGTCTTCTACTACAAAGTTATCTTCGTATTCGCCATCTTCTATGTGGTGTGCTGCTTCGGTCATAATTCAATACCTCGCGTTGCCTCAAAGAGGCGAAAAGCCAATGTCCAGGGCGGCTATTATAGCACTCTATACGCTTTAGCCTCTTTGTTTCCACATCCCGAAGGTTTCGGCGACTACCCCTGGGAAATTACATCTAAACCGAAGAGCCCGCGGAAACGAGTAACTGTTCAGAGGCGGGGTGGAGGGAGAGGGAGAAAGCCCCCTTAGCCCCCCTCACCCCCAAC